>NZ_JBHUWW010000033.1:0-63836 GCF_042669755.1 Kitasatospora sp. NPDC057223
CAACGGCCAGTTCAACCACGTCGTCAACAACACCGGCGCCCCCACCTCCGGCACCGGCACCGTCCCCTCCAACCTCGTCTCCTACCCGTAACACCCACAGTCCCTGAGGGGATCAGCCCCTGACGGGGCCTCTCCGGCCCGACGGCCGCCCACCCCAGCACCACGGGGTGGGCGGCCGTCGCGTTACGGCCCGCAGACCCCCGGCGCGGGGCCGACTCGCGCCCGGCTTCCCCCGCACCGGTGCATCCACTCGGTCGTTGCCTTGGGTGGAGCCTCCCGGTTGCCCTGGGTAGAGCCTCCCGTCCACGCCCGGCGTGGCAGCCTCGCGCCGGTGCGTCGTCCGGGTGGTCAGCTGCTCGCTATGCCTTGCGACGGCATCCGGTGAGGAGGGTGGCGACCATGTGCTTGGCGTCGGCACGGTCGTAGTCGGGGCCGGTGATGCAGAGGTTTCCGATGGCGCGCATGAGCGTGTAGGCGGTGATGCCGGGGCTGAGTTCGTCGGCGGCGGCGCAGGCGTCGAGCAAGGTCGCGCAGGCCGGGACGAGGGTGTCGAGCATGAGGGCGTGCAGGTTCTCCAGCCCCGGGTCACCGGACCCCAGGGCGGCGCCGAGGCCGTGCTTGGTCACCAGGAACTCCACGAACGCGTCCGCCCAGAGGGTCAGGGCGGTGAACGGGGAGGCTGATTCCTCCAGGAGGTGCAGCGCGAGTGCGGCGCAGGTGTCGATCTGGTGCCGGTAGACGGCGGTGACGAGGTCCGCCCGGGTCGGGAAGTTCCGGTAGATCGTGCCGATGCCGACGCCGGCGCGTTCGGCGATGTCGCGGATGGGGGCCTGAACGCCCTGGTCCACGAAGACCGCAGCTGCGGCCGCCAGCACGCCGCTGCGGGTGCGCTGCGCCTGTGCTTGGCGTACTCCGACCGGGTCCGGCACGGGATCCTCCTTTACTCGCGGAACAATGTTCCGCTAGATTGGCGGAACGTCGCTCCGCCAAATTATGGCAGAGCGATCCCCTGGAGAAAGCTCAGGTCCCCCATGTCTTCCCACCACCTCGACCAGCGGATCTTCTCGGTCAAGCCCATCACCGTCCCCGCACCCGACCGCAGCGCCGACCTGCTGGTGAAGGTCACCGCCCCACTGTCGGGCCGGAACCTGCCCGTCATCGTGTTCTCCCACGGCAACGCGTGGTCCCTGGACGGATACGAGCCCCTCGTCGACCGGTGGGCCGCAGCCGGGTTCGTCGTGGTACAGCCCACCCACCTGGACTCCCGCCGCAACGGCATCGGGTGGGAGGACCCGCGCTTCGCCACCATCTGGCGCGTCCGGATCGCCGACCTCCACGCGGTCCTCGACGGCCTCGGCGACATCCTCCTCCAGGCCGGCGGCCTGGAGACCCGCGTCGACCGTGAGCGCATCGCGGTCGTCGGCCACTCCTGGGGCGCCCAGACGGCGGGTGCGATCCTCGGCACGCGCGTGCTCGACGAGGACGGCATTCCCGGAGAGGACTTCTCCCACCCTGCGGTCTCGGCCGGCGCGCTGATCGCCGCGACCGGAACCGGCGACACGCTCACCCCGTTCGCCGCCGAGCACCTCCCGTTCATGAGGCCGGACTACTCCACCATGACGACCCCGGCCCTGGTCATCGCGGGCGGCAAGGACCAGTCGCAGCTCTCCACCCGGGGACCGGAATGGTTCACCGACGCCTACCACCGCAGCCCGTCCCCGAAGAGCCTGCTCACCATCGCCGAGGGCGAGCACACCCTGGGCGGCATCGCCGGCGAGGCGGCCGCCGAAACCACCGACGAGGACCCCGCCCGCGTCGCCCTCGTCGCCGACGCGATCTCCGCCTACCTCCTCAACGCCTTCGAGCTCGACGACACCGCGTGGACCACCCTCAACAACCCCGCTGCCGCCGCCAACGGCATGTGGAGCATCTCCAGCAAGTGAACCCCGCCGGACCGCACTGCCGACCGAGCCGGGGACGGGCGGAGCGGGCCCACGGCTCCACACCAATCGCGACCGCGCGCGCCGACGCGGAATCCGTTGCACGGTTCCGAGGAAGCCCGGCCTGATCCCCAGTCACGAGAACCGGGGTGGCTCGCGATGGCCGGAGTGAGCCTCGCCGCAGACGGGTCAAGGCGAAAGACCGGTACCAGGGCCTTCTTCGCTGCGCATCCGCATCCACACCGGCACGGGAGTTCCCGCGAGCGGACCCTGCCCGCTGCGGCGGCGAGCCCCCTGCTGTTGTCACGCCGATATCGAGGTCTCGAAGTGATCGATTAGAGTCCGGGGCGTGGCGGAAAGAGCAGCGGCTGCGTCCGGTGAGAAGTCCTTCGGGTCTGTTCTGCGCGGCCTTCGACAGAAGTGCTTCCTGACGATCGAGGGGTTGGCCGAGGCCTCGGGGGTGAGTGTTCGGGCGATCGGCGACATGGAGCGCGGGCACAGCCGGGTCCCGCGGCGGCGTACGGTGGCGGCGCTCGCGGAGGGGTTGGGGCTGGCGGACGAGGATCGCGAGGCGCTGCTCGCTGCGGCACGGTCGGCGAGTTCGGAGCAGTCGGTGGTCGCCGCGTGGACGGCGCTGCCGAGATCGGTGGGGGACTTCTCGGGACGTGAGACGGAGATGTCCCGGTTGAGAGACGCTGCGGAGCGGGCGGTCGCCGGTGCGGGGGCGTCGGTGTACGTAGTGTCGGGTCCACCGGGGTGTGGGAAGACAGCGCTTGCGCTGAAGGCGGCGGCGGATCTGGCGGAGATGTTTACTGACGGCTGCTTCGTGGTGGATCTCCACGGGGTGGAGAGTCCGGTGGATACGGGCGAAGCCCTCCTGAGACTCCTGAAGTCCCTCGGGGTGACCGAGTACCGGTTGGCGCAGTTGGATGCGTCAGGTCGGGCAGAGTTGCTGCGGTCGCTGCTGGGTGAACGCCGGTGTCTGGTGGTGTTGGACAACGCCCGTGACGAGGGGCAGGTACGACCGCTGCTGCCTGCCCGCGGGCGGAGTCTCGTACTGGTGACAAGTAGGCGGCAGCTGTCGGGCCTGGAAGACGTGGACCGACTGGCGCTGTCGGGGCTGGCGCAGGCCGAGGCGGTGGACTTGCTGCGCCGGATCCTGGGGGCGCAGCGGGCGGATGCCGAAGCCGGGGCCCTGCACGAGGTGGCGGAACTGTGCGGGCGGCTTCCGCTGGCCCTGCGTGTGGCGGGGAACTGGCTCACGGTGCGCTCCGGGTGGAGCATCGAGCATCTGGTGCATCGGCTGGCCGACGAGGAACGCAGGCTGGGCGCGCTGGCCGCAGGGGACGTGCAGGTCGAGGCGGCGTTCGAACTGTCGTACCGGCAGCTGACCGGGCAGGCGGCCCGGATGCTGCGGCTGCTGAGCGTGGTCCCGAGCCCGGACCTGACTGCTGCCTACGGCGCTGCCCTGAGCGGCACCGGGGTGTTCGAGGCTGAGGAGGTGATGACGGAACTGGTGGAGGCGGGCCTGCTCCAGGCCGCCTTCACGGGCCGCTACCAACTGCACGATCTGTTGCGACTGTTTGCCCGCGACCGGCTGCAGAAGGAAGGGGCTGCGGAGCGGGAAGCAGCCGACGAGCGGTTGCGGGAGTGGTTGTTGGACACCGCTGCGGCGGCTGGTCGCTGTTTCAAGGACGGGCCACCGACAGCCTGGCAGGGCCTGGTCCCCTTGGGGAGTGCTGAGCAGGCCCGGAGCTGGTTGGTGAGTGAGACTGCCGCCTGGTTCGCCGCCTTGCAAGGCTCGGCCGCGCGCGGTGAGCACGTCCGCGTCGTGGAGACTGCCGAAGCCCTGGACGTTCTCTGCGGCGTCTGGGACGGCTGGGGACGCTGGAGCGAGGTCTACCGCCTGTCCAGCGAGGCCGCCATCGCGCTCGGGGACCACCGCAGGCAGGCCTTCCATCTCAACAACTATGCCTGGACACTGGGATACGAGGGCAGGTATCGGGAGGCCATCGACCACGCTGACCAGGCGCTGGAGTGTGCCCGTCGGGCCGGGGACACCGCGCAGCAGGCGTGGGCCCTGATCATGGCGACATCGCCGCACAAGCAACTCGGCGAATTCCAGGCATTTTTGGACAAGTCCCGGATGGCCACGGAGCTGGCAGAAGCCGCCGGTGACCACAAGATCTGGCTGGTCTCCCTGCAGAGCTATCGAGCCGCCCTGCGCGGTTCGGGCCGCGTTGAGGAGAGCATGGCGATGCACGAGCCCCTCATGGCCTTGCTGGATGCCCCCGACTCCCCGATGAGCCAGGACATGACCGATCATGTCCGCGCCAGGGCGATCTGCGGGCTCGGCCGCGACTACGCCGCCCTGGGGCGATGGCGCGAGGCCGCCGAGCACTTTCGAAGCGGCCTTGTCCATGTGCAGCGCGTCGGCATTCCGTACGCCGAGAGCAGCATGCTCCTGGACCTTGCGGAGGTTCTGATCAAACTCGGGGAGACGGAGGAGGCCAGCACCTGCCTGCGCCGAATCCTCGCCTTCGGCGAGACGGCCAAGAGCCACGACGTGGCGATCGCGCAGACCCTCCTGGACTCCCTCCCCGCCGAGTAGCAGCGCCGCCGGCGGATCGGGCCAAGGGAGCCCGAGCGACCTCAGCGTCCGGACCGGCGGACACTCGGGCACCCGACCGACCCAGGGCCCGTTGCGGGCGGGCGACTACGGTTGACCCATGGATCAGGGGGCGGTTGGAGCAGGTGAGCCGGTTGCGCGGCCGGACCAGGTGTCGCTGGGGGTACTGGTCGCCGCAGTGCCGCGGTTCAAGGTCGACGAGGCCGCCGAGGTGTGCGGGGTGGCTGAGCGGCGCCGTCGCGGGGAGCTTCCTCCCCATGTGACCGCGTATCTGACAATGGCGCTTTTCCTGTTCGCCGATGACGGGGTTGAGCGGGTCGCGCAGAGGGTCACCGGGGCACTGTCGGAGTTCGGGATCTGGGACGCAGGGTGGAGGCCGCCGACGTCGTCGGCCATCACCCAGGCGCGCGAGCGGCTGGGCCGTGACGTTCTGCGTGAGACCTTCTACAGGGTCGCCGAGCCGGCGGCCACCGCCGAGACCCGAGGTGCATGGCTGCGGCAATGGCGGCTGACGGCCATCGACGGATTCGGCCTGGACCTGCCCGACACGGCCGAGAACGCGGCCGAATTCGGCCATGCGGGCAATGATCGGTCCCGCTCGGCGTTCCCCAAGGCCCGGGTGGTCGCCGTGGTCGAGTGCGGGTCCCACGCGTTCATGGACGCCGAGGTCGGCCCGTGGAATCGCGGCGAGAAGGCGATGGCGGCCTCCCTGTTGATCTCGATCTCCAGCGACTGGCTGCTGCTGGCCGAGCGCAGGTTCTACAGCTTCGCCACGTTCAGCGCTGCCACGATGACCGGGGCCGCGCTGTGCTGGCGAGCGCCCGCACAGCTGGTGCTCCCGGCCCTCAAAGTACTGCCGGACGGCACGTATCTGTCGGCGCTGGTGGACCCCGCGATTCGCGGCCGCGAGCGCGGGGAGCTGTTTGACGAAGCGAGATCAGGGGCGAAACCGGACCCCGCCGCAGCCCACGTGGTGCGCGTCGTCGAGTACGACGTCCCCGGCCCTGACGGTCGGGAACTGGTCCGCCTGATCACCAACATCACCGACCCCGATGCCGTGACAGCCGGTGAACTCGCCGGTGCTCATCAGAGGAGATGGGAGGAGGAGACCGCGAACGGGCTGCTCAAGAGCGTCCTGCGCGGGCCAGGGAGGGTGTTGCGGTCCAAGAGCCCGGATCTGGTCCACCAGGAGATCTGGGCCTACCTGCTGATCCACTACGCGATCAGCTCCGTCAGTACTCGTTCTTGACGACGAAGAACGAGCCGCGGATGGTGCCGGCGAGCTTCGACTTCTGGCGTGCGAACTTGAACCGGGAGGCGAGCTCCTCCGGGACGTCCATCCCTTCGGAGAGCTTGAACCCGACGGCCCGCTTCTTGGTGTCGTCGACGGTGTACATCACGTTGACCGACAGTCCGCTCTCGTAGAAGACGTAGGCCATGCGGATGTCCTCGACCTGGAAGGCCGTGGCTTCGAGCGGCCGGGAGGAGATGACGATGTCGCGTTCCTCCTTGAGGATCCGGTGCACCCAGTCGACGGCCTCCTTCGCTTCGCTCGCCGGCTCCACCGTGAAGACGTGGTCGTACTTGTTCTTGAAGTAACGGGCCTCGTTCGCCCGCAGACCGGCGAGCGCGTCCGCGACGGGCGACGACTCCAGACCGACGGTCGAGACGGTGACGAAATCCACGGTGTAGGTCATGGCAGGCGCTTTCTCATCGGCGTCGGTGGGCGACGGAGTTCTGTGTGCTGCACTCAGCGGTGCTCGGGGTTCTCGAAGTCGAAGCGGCAGCCCGCGTCCCACTCCGAGCGCTGGTTGCCGTGCGCGGGGATGCCGCCGGCGTCCTTCAGCATCCGTGCCAGGTGCAGCTGGTTCCAGGTCATGAAGGTGGTGTTCCGGTTGGTGAAGTCGTTCTCCGGACCGCCCGACCCCGGGTCCAGGTACGACGGCCCCGGCCCCGCCTCCCCCACCCAGCCCGCGTCCGCCTGCGGCGGGATCACGTACCCGAGGTGCTGCAGGCTGTAGAGCACGTTCATCGCGCAGTGCTTCGCTCCGTCCTCGTTGCCCGTGATCAGACACCCGCCGACCCGGCCGTAGTACGCGTACTGGCCGGCCCCGTTGAGGATCGACGAGCAGGCGTACAGCCGCTCGATCACCTGCTTCATCACCGAGGAGTTGTCTCCCAGCCACACGGGCCCGGCCAGCGTCAGGATGTCGGCCGACATCACCTTGTTGTAGATGACCGGCCACTCGTCCGTGTCCCAGCCGTGTTCCGTCATGTCCGGCCAGACGCCGGTGGCGATGTCGATGTCCACCGCCCGCAGGACCTCGACCTGGACGCCCTGGCGCTCCATGATGCCCTGGCTCACGTCGATCAGCCCCTGGGTGTGGCTGCGCTCCGGGGATCGCTTCAGGGTGCAGTTGATCACCAGGGCACGCAGATCCCGGTAGGACGTTCCACCGTCGGCCATCGCACATCTCCTTCGGACAGCTCGGACGGCCGGCGCCCGGCCGCCGAAACGGCAGGCCTCGACCCGGCCACGGACTCACTCCACCAGCCCCGCCGCCGAGGCGCCCGCCTTGCTGGGCCACCTGCCCGAATCGCTCCTCCCCCGGTGGGCCCGGCGCCCACTCTGAGCAGCCCGCCGCAGCCCCCTCTCCCTGGCCGCCAGGGGCCTCGGTGAAACGCGGAAGCCGCCCCCGGCAAAGGCCGCGGCGAACGCCCTCCGCACCGGCGGGCCCGTATCGGCTACTGTCTGCCACCATGCAGAAGATCACACAGCTTGTGGCGGGCATCGCCCTCGCCGGCGCGCCCGCGCTGGTGGCGGGATGTTCCTCCGCTCCGCCGACGGCCACCCCCACTGTCGCCCGCCCCGCTTCGTCGGCACCCACGACGGCATCACCGTCACCTTCCGTGACAGGGCAGCCGGTAGTGGCAGGCTGGGCGCAGTCCGCCGCGGCCGGCGCCGCCGCCGTCATCGACATCCGCTACCGCGGCGGCCTGCCGTCCCCGGAGACGTGCGCCACGCAGTGGAACGCGATGTCACCGGCGAAGCAGGCGAGCCTGGACCGTGACGGCTTCGACATCGGCTGCTACGGCGAATCCCGGCCGGACGTCGTCACCTTCGCTCCCGGCAGCGGCCCGAGCCCCACCGGAACTCCCTGACCTCCGGGATGCGGGCCGTCGGCGGTGCACCGGCGGACTCGGCGGGGGCGGCCGTCGTCGCCCCTGCGACGCGGCAACCGGTCGCAGGGGCGGAACCGCGAGGGACTACGGTCGCCAGACCACGGCCAGGTGGGACGCGTACATGGCGCCGCCGTGGAGCAGTTGGACCCCGGCGACGAGACCGGCGTCGTTGACGAACAGGGCGGCCGCGTACTGCTCGCCCCCGGCGAGCGGCAGCGCGGTGGCCGTCCCGTCGGGGCTCCAGCGCACCGCCTGCTGGTACTCGCGGGCGGGAATACCGCTCCAGGTGTATCCGACGACGACGGCGGCGGCGTTGATGCCGCTGGGAACGGTGCCCGCTGCACCGGCGGGCGCCCCGAGCGTCCTGCGCGCACCGTCGGGGCGCCAGAGGGCCGCGTCCTGCCGGGCGGTGTCCGGGTCGGCGGGCGGCACGGTGCCCGCGACGTGGCCCGAGGCGTTGAGCACCGTGGCGCTGGTGCCCGCGCCCAGATCCCGGCGGCTGTGGCCGGCGCCCCAGACCAGGGCGTGCCCGGCACCGGAGTCGGGATCCGCCGTCCCGCCACCGATCACGGTGCCCGCGTCGTTGATGCCGGTGGCGGACGTGTAGCGGTAGGCCGGCGGTGCACCGAGGGCGGTGACGGCCCCGCCGGGGCTCCAGACCACGGCGTGCCGGGGGTCGAGGGAGCCGGCCCCCGCGGAGTAACCGACCACCGTGCCGGAGCTGTTGACCGCGGTGGCGACGGTGCGGACATCGCCGGCGAGCGCGGCGAGCGCGACCACCGTGCCGTCCGGGCGCCAGGCCACGGCGTGCTCCTGTCCCGCGTCGTTCCAGGAGAACCCGACCGCGGTTCCGCCGCGGTTGACCGCGGTGGGCCGGCTGTACAGGTCGCCGGGCAGCGCCGCCAGGGCGGCGGGGGCGGCACCGGGGGCCCAGCGCACGGCGTGTCCGCTGCCCGGCAGGCCGGACTGCCAGGAGAACCCGACCACGGTGCCCGCGTCGTTGAGCGCGACGGTCCTGCCGTAGTGGTCGCCGGGGAGCGGGTCGAGGACGGCGACGGTGTGGTCGTTGTCCCAGCGCACCGCGCGGGGACCGTCACCGGGGCTGCCGGAGGACACGCTCCCGATGACGACGCCGAGCCTGTTGACCCCGGTGGGGTCGCCGTAGGGGGCGCCGGGCGGGGTGGGCAGCACGACGGCCACGGAGGGTGCCGTGCCAGGGCCGGCGGCGGCCGCGCTGGGTACGGCCGGCGCCGCGAGGGCGACGGCGGCCGTGGCGGTGGCCACCGCCACGGCGGCCCGTAACGCGCCGGTGGTGCGGAAGATCGCTCGGGTGGCTGCGGGTGTGCTCATGACGTTCGGTTCCTGTCTCGTCGACTGTGCGGATCGGCTGGACGGTGACTGGACGGGTCGGCTGGCGCCGACCCTCATGAACTGCCTACGGTGCGAGGGTCGTTGACGTGACGTACGGCGGCACCGGCCGGCCCTGACCGACGCCCGGTGCGGGCTCCAGTCTCCGCCACTCAGGGGCGCACCCGCAGGCCGATCGGCAAGCTGCTGCCGGGACGCAGGACACGGCGCGCGTGGGATGCCGGGCCGGGCCACTGGCCTGGATGGCGTCGAACGGCCTGCGCCGGCTGGAGCTCGTCGGCGGCAGTCAACTCGCCCACGGCAGAAGCTCGCACCGGTCACCCGGCTGACCGGCGGCGGCTCACCTGCCCGGGTGCCGGGTGAGCCCGACGGCTGCCCGCCTCACGGCGATCCCGTCATCGGGCGCGAGCGCGCCGACCCGGTCCGCGCAGGATCGTGCCCGGCGCCGGCGGCCGCGTCAGCGTCCGGCTGGAGGCCGTCGACACGCTGGAGACCCACGACCTCGGTCACGGGGCGGAGGTCCACCAGCCCCTGCTCCTCGCCCACGCCGCCGCCGAGCTGCTGAACCGGCTCGGCTTCACGGACGTGGACCGCACCCCGGACGCGGCGGTCACCGCCACGTCCGACCGGGTGCCGCATGATTCCGTCGATCACCTGCCGGTGATCGACCGGTGATCGACGGAATCCTCCACACCGCCCGTTACTCGCCGGTAGGAACGGCCGCAGCCGCTCCCACTCCCCCGTCCGACAGATCGCCGCGCTCCCGCCCCGTGGTCGGACCGACGGGTCGATCAGGCGACGGTCGCACGATCGGCCGGACAGCTCCTAGTGGGCGGTGCAGGTGAGCGTGGGTGCGCCGTTGTCCCCGCTGTAGGTGCCCAGGAAGCCGAAGGTGGTGGTGGCGCCGGCCGACAGGGTGCCGTTGTAGTCGGCGTTGAGAGCGCTCACCGCCGTGCCGGTCTGGGTGGCCTTGGCGTTCCAGGCGCTGGTGATCCTCTGGTTGCCGGAGTAGGTCCAGGTGACCTTCCAGGAGGTGACGGCACCGGCGCCGGCCTTGACGGTGACGTCCGCGGTGAAGCCGCTGCCCCAGGAGTTGGTGGTGGTGTAGGTCGCGGTGCAGCCGGTGGCGGTCGGGGCCGTGGTGACCGTGACGGGTGCGGAGGCGGCGGAGGTGTTGCCTGCGGCGTCCTTGGCCCTGACCGTGTAGGTGTAGGCGGTGGCGGCGGTCAGGCCGGTGTCGGCGTACGAGGTTCCGGCCGTCGTGCCGGCCAGGGTGGCGCCGCGGTAGACGTCGTAGCCGGTGACGCCGACGTTGTCGGTGGCAGCCGACCACGTCAGGGTGACGCCGGTGGAGGTGGCGGCGCCGGCCAGGCCGGTGGGTACGCTCGGCGCGGTGGTGTCGCCGTTGCCGCCGTAGTGCTTGAAGTCGCCGACCTCGTCCAGGGTGATGACGTGCGGGTCGTTGTAGACCCGCTTGAGGAAGTCGGCCGAGTTGCTGGCCCCGTCGGTGACGAAGGAGCCCGACCAGGCCACGAAGTACGACCAGTCCGCCTGGTAGGCGCGGGTCAGCTCCGGGTCGGGGATGGTGCCGACCTCGGCGAGCGCCGCGAGCTTGGTGTCGCCGGTCAGCGACAGGAGGCGGTCGTAGGTCAGGGCGACCGGGCCGTGGTCGCCCGCGGCCGGGTAGGAGTCGGTGCTGACGATGTCGACCACGTCGTCACCGGGGTACCAGGCCGGGTCAACCGAGTTCCACACCCACACCAGGTTGTGCAGGCCGTGCAGCCCCGTCAGCCGGTCGTACATCAGCCGGTACAGCTCCTTGGCCGGGCCCGGGCCCTTGGCGCCCCACCAGAACCAGCCGCCCTCGGCCTCGTGCAGCGGCCGCCACAGCACCGGCACGCCCGCGTCCTGGAGCCGCTTCAGCTGTACGGCGGCGGCGTCGATGTCGCGCAGCAGCAACCGGTAGTCCTCCGAGGAGGGGTCGGCCAGCGCCGCGGCGAGGTCGAAGGTGGTGGCGTCGGTGTAGAAGCCGCGCCACCACTCCTTGCCCGGCTGGTCGATCAGGTGGCTGGGGGCGTTCCAGTGCCAGACCAGGCTGACGATGCCGCCGCGCGCGTCCCAGGCCAGGGCGTTCTCGGTCTCCTGGGAGGTGGCGCCGCGTTCCACCCGGCTGGGCGAGTAGTCCATCAGGTCGAGGCCCTCGATCGCCGGGGCCCGGCCGGTGGTGTTCTCCACCCACTGCTCACTGGCGGTGTCCTGCTGACCGCTGAGGATGTCCTTGCCGTAGTGCCCGGCCAGATAGGACATCAGGGAACTCGCCTGTGGGGTGGCCTGAGGGTCGGTCAGAGCACCGGTCACCGCGTGCGGTGCACGCGGCGGCACCGGGGCCAGCGTGATCGAGTCGATGCCGTACCAGCCCCAGTCGTTGGTCACCGTCACGGAGTTGGCCCCTGCCCGGAGCAGGACCTTGCCGGCCGCCGCGTCCGCGAACGCGCCCGCGGTGTCGGGCAGCGAAACCTCGCCGAGGCCACTGCCGTTGACCTGCAGGGCCGCCTTCTTGTCGCCGTACGGGGAGCGGTAGCGGATGGACAGCGCGAACAGCCCGCCGGGGCTGTCGGGCACCGTCACGGTGACGCTGTCGGTCTCGGTGTCGAAACCCTCGACATAGCCGGTGCCCTGATATCCGGGTGCGTCCGTGCCGACGGTGACACCGTTCAGGGTGCCGTTCTCCGCCTGGTACACCTGGACGGGTGCCGGGTCGGCTGCGGACGCGCTGCCGGCGGCAAGGGCCGCACCCGCCGGAAGGATGAGCAGAAGGGACAGGATCAGCCGCAGGGATCTGCGGCGGCGTGGCGTGTGGGGCGACACGTGGTCCTCCAATAGGGGTTTCCTGCTGAGCCGTTATTCCATGGGAGCGCTCCCATAGAGCCAGAGCGAAGCGCGCCCGTCAATGGGTCGGCACCTGGATCTCACATCACGGCAGCACGGCCGAGGGCTGCGACAGCAGCTCGGGAATCACCGGGAGTTGGGCCCCGGTCGGCCTGCCTGCGGCGGCTCCGGGCCGGCCGGGGTGCGGCGCGGCCGTTGCCGCCCCGCACCCCTGCCAGGTCAGCGGGGGTCCAGACCCGTCAGCATCTCCGGCAACTCCCGGCTGTGGATGACCCCGAGGCTCTTCGTCGCGCGGGTGAGCGCGACGTAGAGGTCGTTCACCCCGCGATTGTGGGCCGCGAGGATCTCCGCGGGCTCCACCACGAGGACGGCGTCGAACTCCAGCCCCTTGGCCTGGGCCGCCGTCATCAGGACGACGGGCGAGTCCAGCGCCGAGGCGTCGCCGGCAACCACCACGCCGTCCAACTCGGCCAGGGTGTCGATCAGTTCGGCCGGCAGATCCGGCGCGTGGATGACCGCCGTCCGGCCGCCGTCCCACGCCGCGATCTCCTTCTCCACGGCGGCACGCAGCGCCGGCCCCCGGTCGTCCTCGGGGATCCGCAGGCTCCACGGGGGAATCCCGCCGCTGCGCACCGCACGGGGAGCGGCGAGCGCCGGGCTGACCGCCCGCAGGACGCCCTCGGTGACCCGCATGATCTCCGCCGGAGTACGGTAGTTGACGGTGAGCTCGACCGTGCGCCAGCGTCCCGCCGTGTACTCCTCCAACGCCTCGCCCCAGGAGTTCAGCCCGGCGGGTGCGCCGGTCTGCGCCAGGTCGCCCACGATCGTCATGGAACGGCCGGGGCACCGGCGGGTCAGCAACCGCCAGGCCATCGGGGAGAGTTCCTGCGCCTCGTCCACGATCACGTGGCCGTAGCCCCAGGTCCGGTCCTCGGCCGCGCGCTCGGCCAGCGGGCGCAGCTCCGGGTCACCACGGTACTGGCGCACCAGCATCTCCGCGTCGATCTCGGCCAGCCCGTTGCCGAAGTCCTCCAGGACGACCTTCGCGAACTCCAGGTCCTCGGCCTCATCGGCGGCTTCGGCCTGACGGGACTTGGTGCTGCCGGGAAGCGGGCCGAGCAGTTCGGCGGCCTCGTCGAGCAGCGGCACGTCGTCGGTGGTCCAGGGGGCGGACTCCGCGTCCGGGAGCGGGGGTTCGCGCAGCAGGGCGGCGCGTTCGGCGGCGGAGAAGTCCGGCATGGCCGCCGCCAGCAGCTCCGGGGAGCCGAACAGGGTCGTGAGCAGCTGCTCCGGGCTCACCAGCGGCCACAGCTTCTCGGCCACCGCCTGGAACTCGGGCTCCTTGACGAGCGCGTCGGCGAGGTCCGCCACGTCGTCCAGGTCCATGTTTCCGCCCCGGTCCCTGGCGATCCGCAGGGCCAGCTCCGAGGAGAGCCGCTCGACCAGGTCGGGCCGGGCCGCGTTGTGGGGCTCGCCGGTCCGGTGCGCGGCGGCCTGGGCCCGCAGGCCGAGGGCCCGGCCGATCTGGAGCTCCACCTCCTGGGGCGACCTCCTGCCCACGGTGATGGTCCAGGCGTCGTCCTCCTCCGGCAGCTGCCGGAGGCTCTCCAGGGCCGCGACGAGTACGCCGGCCATCCGTGCGTCGCCCTTGACGGCGGCCGCCTCGGGCGTCTCCGTGTCGGCAGCGGTCACGCCCGGGTAGAGCGTGCCGATGCTGCTCAGCACGACCTCGCTCTCGCCGAGCGCGGGGAGCACCTGGTCGATGTAGCGCAGGAACATCGTGTTCGGCCCGATGACCAGCACGCCGCGCTTGGCCAGCCGGTCGCGGTGGGTGTACAGCAGGTAGGCGGCGCGGTGCAGGGCGACCACGGTCTTGCCCGTGCCCGGACCGCCCTGCACGACGAGCACGCCGCCGAGCTCGGAGCGGATGACCCGGTCCTGCTCGGCCTGGATGGTGGAGACGATGTCGCCCATCCGCCCCGTCCGGGCCGCCGTCAGCGAGGCGAGCAGGGCCGTCTCCCCGCTCAGCTCGGAGCTGTCCCGGCCCTCCAGGGCGCTCACCCCGAAGGCGTCGTCGTCGAAGTCGACGATGGTGCGGTCCTTGCTCCGCAGGTGCCGTCGCCCTGACACACCGCCCGGCGCGGCGGGCGTCGCCCGGTAGAACGGCTCCGCCGCCGACGCCCGCCAGTCGGTGAGGAGCGGCTCGTGGTCGTCGTCCGCCAGGGCGATCCGGCCGATGTAGCGCCGCTCGCCGTCCTCGTTCTCGATCCGGCCGAAGCAGAGCCCGTACTCGGCGGCGTACAGCTCCGAGAGCCGGCGGGTGTGGTGGAACTCCAGTGTGTCGCGCTCCATCCGGGACTGGAGCGTTCCGCCCTTCTCCTGGAGGTGGACCTCCCGCAGCCGGGCCGTCGCGAGTTCACGCCGGTTCTCCAGGCGGTCGTACAGCTTTCCGACGTACTCGTTCTCCGCTCGCAGCTCCCGGGCCCGCCAGCCGTCGGCGGCCTGTGCGCCGTCGCCGCCCGGGTCCGTCCCGGTCCCGGCTCCGGCGTCGACGATCGCATTCACTTCGGACGAGGACGAGGACGAGGAGGGAGAAGCGGAGGAGGAGAACGGGGAAGAGGAGGACGAAGACGACGCGGGGACCAAGACCAGCTCCATTGACTCAGGACTCCCAATTGACCGGGCAATTGGGGGCTGCGGCGGAATGACCGCCATTACGGCACAACAAAATCCGGGCACTACTGCCTATGCTGTCCGGCGCGATGATTCCGCGTGGTTCACGCGGACACCGGCCGCCCGTCCCGGCCGGCCACGTCGGGCAGCGGCTTCGCGGCCACCGCCTTCGCCCCAGGGCCGTTCTCCGCGCCGCCGACAGTGACCCGACCGGCCCAGTATGGCCGGTCCGCGATCTGTGGTACCACCACCTGAGGTGCGCCGGCCCGGGCGGCCGCCCTCGGTTCGACGGCCCCGCGCGACCCGTACGTCGACAACAGCACACGCATTCGCGACTCCCATTTCCGCGGATTCCGGCTTCGAAGAGTGATTCTGCGGTATGGCGGGGGCCTTGCCGCAAGCCCCCCGCTGCGCTATAAGTTGGGAGTGGAAAGGAGTGGGTGCTCCTCTTTTCCCGGATCATCGCTCCTGCCGGGCCGCGTCCAGTGGGCGCGGCTGCACGGCGACGGCCGAAGGCCCGCATCGGCGGGCCCTGGACGCTCCGGATCCACCAGGCCGGCCGACGGAAAGCACCCTACGGCGTCATCGGCTCCGCCTGCGAACGCCGCCCGGCCCGGGCCCACGCCCAGGAGCCCGCGCCCACCAGCAGAGCCACCCCCAACGCGTACACCGGCAGCCAACTGGTCGTCGTCGACGCCAGGCAGTCGGCGACGGCCTGGCGGCTCTGCTCGTGCTGCGCGTAGGCCAACGCGGCACCGTCACGACCGGCCAGCTCCCCCAGCGCGGCCTCCGTCAGCAGACTCTCGTACCGACCGGACTGCACGCACGCCTGCCGCGCGCCCGGCGCAGGGAACAGCCAGTCCCAGCGCTGCAGGGCGGGAGCCACCGCCAGGGCCACGCACAGGCCGACGACCAGCGAGTACGCCAGCAGACTCCACGCATAGGCAGCCCGCCGGCCCGGTACCGGGATCGGCACCCGCCCGAAGGACAGGACGACGGCGAGAAGCGTCACACCGAGATAGGTGGAGAACCACTGCCACGAGCCCTGCGCGAGCGCGAACGCCAGCACCACGGCCAGCGCCGTCCCCAGCACACCGGGATCGCCGGCCATCCGCGCCGCGCCCACGGGCCCGGGTCCAGGGCCGGGAACATCTCGACGACCGCGCCCGATCACACGCTCTCCCGCTCTCCCGGCCACCTCCGAAGCACCAGCGTCCCGCCGACACCCGCCACCACGTCCGGCAGCCACACCGGTACGCCCCCGACCCCACCCACCCGGCCCAGCCGCGGCGGAGCACCTGGCAGAGCCGTTCGCGGTGTCCGACCCGATCACCGGTGGCCGGTAGCCGGTAGCCGGCGGAAGGTACCCGGTGGCCGGCCGGCGCCGGTGCGGCCGGGGTCAGCCCGGTGTGCGCGTCCGCAGCATCAGGTCGAGGGAGTCGATGACCCAGGACCAGGACTCCTGCGGGTCGACGGCGGTGTGGCTGAAGCTGCCGCCGGTCTCCAGGCTGACGTAGCCGTGGAAGACGCTGCCCAGCATGCGGACGGCGTGCGTCTGGTCCGGCTCGTCGAGGTCGTAGCCGCGCAGGATCGCGCGGGTCATCTGCGCGTGCCGCACCCCGGCGCTGGCGGCCGCCGTCTGCGGGTCGAGCGGGAACCGCGTGGCGGCGTAGCGGCCGGGGTGCTCCCGGGCGTAGTCGCGGTAGGCGTCCGCGAAGGCGGCCAGGGCGTCCTTGCCGGCCCGCCCGGCCACTGCGGCGGAGACCCGGTCGGCCAGTTCCTCCAGGGCGAACAGGGCGATCCGGGTCCTGAGGTCCTGGGAGTTCTTCAGGTGCGAGTACAGGCTCGCCACCTTGACGTCGAAGCGCCTGGCGAGCTCCGACACGGTCACCTGGTCGAAGCCCAGTTCGTCGGCCAGCTCCGCCGCCGCCCGGGTCAGCCGTTCCGCGGTCAGCCCTGCGCGCACCATAGCGTTCCTCCCGTTTGCCTGTAGGCAGTATCTATTTGCCTAAAGCCTTTAGGCAAATTAGCCTGCCTGCATGAAACCGCTGACCGAGCAGGACATCCGGACCGCCTTCGTGAACTGCACCAAGGGCGAGGCGAAGCGCCTCTCCCTCCCCCGTGACCTGTCCGACCGGCCCTGGGGCGATCTCGACTTCCTCGGCTGGCGGGACCCCCAGGCCCCGGACCGCGCCTACCTCGTCACCGAACAGGACGGCCGCCCCCTCGGCCTCACGCTCCGCTGCCCGGGCCCCGGCTCCTGGCAGATGCGGCGCAGCATGTGCTCGCTGTGCGTGACCACGCACACCGGAGGGGTGTCGCTCATGGTCGCGCCGAAGGCCGGGCCGGCAGGGCGGCAGGGCAACTCGGTGGGCGCCTACATCTGCAGCGACCTGGCCTGCTCGCTCTACCTGCGCGGCAGGAAGGACGCCGGAGCCGGCGGAAGGCTCCACGAGTCCCTCACCACGGCGGAGAAGATCCAGCGGACCACGGCGAACCTCGCCGCGTTCATCGCCAAGGTCACCGGCTGACGACGACCCGCACTGCGCACCGCGCCGTACGGTGGTTCCTCCTCCCGGGATGCCCCGGTCATCCCACCCGGGCACCGCGCCGCCCGGTGTCACCTCGCGCACCCGTGGCGGTACCGGCCGGTTTGACGTGTCTGTGCCCGGGCAGCCGATCAGTACCCGACGCGGATGAGCGGCCACGCCGCCGACCCGGCGCGCGGTTCTCCCGGCGGCGCGGACCGATGGGACGCGCTCCGGAGGAGTGGCAGCACGCGGGCGCGAGCCGCCCGCACGCCCCTGGAGGAACCGATGGAAAGTGCATTCGACGCTTTCACGGCCCTGCTGGACCCCCCGGTCCATGTGGTCACCGCGGCCGCCGGCCCGGAACTCGCCGGGTGTCTGGTCGGCTTCGCCGGGCAGTGCTCCATCGAGCCGCCCCGCTTCGTCGTGTGGATCTCCAAGGCGAACCACACCTACGGCGTCGCGTCACGCTGCGACACCCTCGCCGTCCACCTCCTGCCCCGGCACCGGCACGACCTGGCCGAACTCTTCGGAGGACGGAGCGGCGACAGCACCGACAAGTTCGCGTCCGTCGCCTGGACACCCGGCCCGTCCGGGGTGCCCGTCCTGACGGATGCCCAGGCCTGGTTCGTCGGCCGGGTGCTCGACCGGGCCGACTGGGGCGACCACGTCGGCTTCCTCCTCGAACCGGTCGGCACCGACGCACCCGCACACGCGGCCTCCCTGACCCTGGACGACGTCAAGGACATCGACGCCGGCCACCCCGCATGACGGGGAAGGGACGCGGATGCTCCCCGCGCGCGGCGCGGGCGGGCCCGCCAGGATGAGAGGGTGCAGACGTTCCTGCCCTGTCCCGACTTCGCGGCCTCTGCTGCGGCGCTCGACCCGAAACGGCTCGGCAAGCAGCGGGTGGAGGCCCTCCAGGTGCTGCGCGGCCTCACCGTGCCCGGGTACGGCTGGCGCCACCACCCGGCCGTACGGATGTGGACGGGGTACGAGGAGGCGCTCGTGCGATACGGCCTGGAGATCTGCCGGGTCTGGACCGCCGAGGGCCACCCGGACACCTGCGCGGTCCAGCTCACGGACGGCCTGCCGCCCCACAGCCACAGGCCACCGCGCACCCAGGCGGAGCTGGCCCTCGCGGCGGAGCTGCCCCCGTGGCTGGGCGCGGCCGGGTTCCACCGCAGCCACCGGTCCTCGCTCGTCCGCAAGGACCCGGACTTCTACCGGCCCCGCTTCCCGGACGTACCGGACGACCTGCCCTACGTCTGGCCCGCCTCGGACCGCGCGGCACGGATCTGACCCACCGCACCGGGCCACCGCGCCGCCCCGCTCCAGGCCGTCATCCCCGGCCCCCGCGTGCGCGACGGGTGCTGCGGCCCGCGCCCGGACGGCGCCCCGCCGCCCGGGCGCGTCCGGGGTGGCGAGCCGCCTCCTGAACCCGCGGTGCGGACGTGTCGGCAGGGCCGGGGCGGGCAGACGCACCGTATGTGGCTGATGAAACCTCCTGGTGTCTACCGGGCACAGGAAGACACCGATCTGCTGATTTCGAGCCTGCTCCGCGAGCGCCTCCACGAGGGGGACGAAGTGCTGGACATCGGCACCGGGACGGGTGCGGTCGCCCTCGCCGCCGCCGGGACGGGCGCCCGCGTCACCGCGATCGACGTCTCGCGGCGCGCCCTGGCGACGGCGTGGTTGAACGGCGCGCTGAACAGACGGCACATCCACGTTCGGCGCGGGGACCTGCTGGAGCCCGTCCGCGGGCGCCGGTTCGACCTGGTCGCCTCCAATCCCCCGTACGTGCCGGCGGCCGCCGACACCCTTCCGACCCACGGCCCGGCCCGGGCCTGGGACGCCGGACCGGACGGCCGCGCCCTCCTCGACCGCATCTGCCTCGACGCCCCGCAGGTGCTGGCGCCCGGCGGCGTGCTGCTGCTGGTGCAGTCCTCGCTGTCCGGGGTCGGGGCGAGCTGCCGGGCCCTGGCCCGGGCCGGGCTGCGGACCGAGGTGGTCGCCCGGCAGCGGCTCCCCTTCGGTCCGGTGATGTCGGCACGGGCCGACTGGTTCGAGCAACAGGGGCTGGTCGCCCCGGGCGTGCGGCACGAGGAACTGGCGGTGATCCGCGGTGTCCGGCCGGCCTGACGCGAAGCCCGCCACGCGCCTGACGATGCCCGAGCACAGCGGCCCCCTGCTCGTGGAGGGGCCCGTCGAGATCGTCCTCGCGGACGGCAGCGTCCGGCTGAGCGAACGCCCGGTCGTCGCACTGTGCATGTGCAGGCGCAGCAAGCGCTATCCGTTCTGCGACACCAGCCACCGCCGCCGCTCGGTGCCGCCGGCCGAGCAGGCCGCGCAGGCCGCGCAGGGCGACGGCGAGGACGCGACGGACGCCGACCACTGAGCCCGCCGCGACGGGAACGGGGCGCCCGTCGTGCCGTCGCCGCGCGCGGCCGGTGAACCCGCGACGGTGGCCGGGGCCGCCCATCCATCCGCAGGACCCGTCAACCGAGCGGTGACGAGACGCCCGGGAGCAGTTCGAGGACGCAGCACTTCGGGCCGCCACCGGCCTTGGCCAGCTCCGACACGTCCACGCCCACGGGCTCGAACCCCATGGCCGCCAGTCGCCGCGCCAGTGCCGTGGCCGCCGCCGGCAGCAGGACGTGCCGGCCGTCGCTGACGGCGTTCAGGCCGAGGTGGAGGGCATCGCTCTCCAGCACCCGGACGGCACCGGGGAACAGCGTCGCCAGGCGGTGCCTGCTGCGGGCGGAGAACGCACCCGGCCAGTACATGACCTGCTCGTCGTCCAGGACGGCGAGGGCGGTGTCGAGGTGGTAGAAGCGCGGGTCGACCAGCTCCAGCGCGACCACGGGACGGCCGAGGCAGCTCTCGGTCTCCGGCACACCGGCGGGCTGCGTGCGGGGTCCGGTGCCCGCCAGCACGAGTCCGGCCACGGCCAGGTGGTCGCCCTGGCCCTCGTTCACGTGTTCCGCGCAGCGGACCCGCGTGAAGCCGCGATCCCGGAACCACTTCTCGTAGGCGGCCGACTCGGGTGCCCGCTGGGAGTGGCGGAAGGTGGCGATGAGAGCGCTGTCCCCGATGACCGTGGCCCCGTTGGCGGCGAACACCATGTCGGGCAGGCCGGGGACGGGCTCGACGAGATCGACGCGGTGGCCGAGCCCTGTCAGGGTGCGGCGCAGCGCCTCCCACTGGACCTCGGCCAGGGCTCGGTCGACGGGCCGGTGCGGGTCCATCCACGGATTGATCGAGTACTCCACCGCGAAGTAGGAAGGCGGGCACATCAGGAAGTGGCGCGCGGATGCCTCTCGTGCGCTGCCGGTCATGATCGGGTCCGCCTTCCGCCTCCCGGCCCGTACGCGCAGAGCCGCCAGACGTGCGCCTGGTATCCCAACAGTGACCGCCCGCACGGCATGCGGCACGACGGGCCGCCCACCGCTCGCCCGATCGGGCCGGTCGGGCCGGTCGGGCCACACCGGCCGCGTCGGCCGCGACAGCGCCGGCGGACAACGAACCGGGCACCGGCAGGCGGGCAGCCCGCGCCCTCGGCGTCGAGCGAGAGGCACCAGGGGCGGCCCTCGACGGCGTGGAAGTCGACAGCAGGGGCGCGACCGAGGTGCCCGCCGGTGCGGACTTCGCGGTGGCGGGCCCGGCGGCAACGGCGGCGGCCCAGGTGCGGCGCCCCCCACCCAGGTGCTTCACCAGATCGGACGGCGTCCACTCGGGGCAGGTCGGCACCAGCACCTCGGGACCGGGCGGAGCGGCGACCGAGGCACGGAAGGCGGTGGCCCGCTCGTCGATCAGCCGCAGCAGATCATGGAACTCCCGGGTGTCCTCCGCTCCGGCTGTCCACGACGGGCGCCTCCCCCGGGCACCCTGCGCAACGCAGCTCGGGCTGCCGACGTCAGACTCGGCAAGCCACTCGTCGGCGAGCCGCATCCCGCGACGGTGCGAGCTGTCCCCCGCTGGACGCAGCCCCTCCCAGGACGACGGCCGGCGCCCGATCGACAGGGCAGGCAGTGGACGCACGGGCAGCTACCCCATGTCCCGGGCGGCGCCGCTGCCCGGTCACTGCGGCGTGACGGTCACGGTGACGGCGGGCTGCGGCTGGTTGCCGGTCGGGACGCTCAGGTTGATCCAGCCGAGGAGCTTGACGGCGGTCAGTGCGACGATCAGCGCGAGGATTCCCCCGACCACCCAGGCGGCGTTGCGCAGCGACGCCTGGTTGGCGGCCCTGGCCTCCTCCACCCGCGGGTCCGCCGGCCGGGCGAAAGCCGGTACGGAGGAAGCCTGCTGGATGATGACGGTCCGCGGCTGCTCGGCCGGGCGCTGCTCGGCCGCCTTGGCCAGGTAGAGGGCGACGGCTTCGCCGCAGTTGTCGGGAACGCCGTGCAGGGGGCAGGTGTCGGCGGGCGTCGGCAGGGTCATCAGCGTCTCCTGGTCGGGCTGGTCGGGCTGGCTGGGCTGGCGCGGGATGGCGCGAGGTGGTTGCCGGGAGGGCACCCGGCGGATGGCGGGGCCGGGCGGTTGAGGTACCGGCCCCGGCGGTGGAGGTCAGCGCGCCACGAGCACACCGCACGGGCGCGGGCTCGTCCGCACGTGGGCCGTACGCCTGGCGGTGGTCGCGGCCTCGCCGGGCCGGCCGTCGGGCGGCCGGGGTGTCGTGGGGGCGCGCGGCACCGTCGTGGAATGGCTCATGGCCTACAGTCTGACGGTCCGTCCGCCGGATGGTCAGGCCGGGGCGCGCGCCGGTCGTCCGCCACGGCCCGGCCGGTCGCGCGACGGGGCCGAGCGCGCCTCGGCGGACGGTGCCGGTGACCTGCGAACGGCTGGGGGGAGCACGATGGGACGCGGCCCGGCCAGGCCTAGGTCTGCGGTCCGATGCGGGTGCGGCGGCGCCGTGTGAGGGTGGGGGAATGACATCGCCTTCCCTCAGTACCAGCGAACTGGCCTATCTGCGGACCCAGCGACTCGGCCGTCTGGCGACCGTGGACGCGAAGGGGAGGCCGCAGGTCAACCCGGTCGGGTACTTCGTGCGCGAGGACGGCACGATCG
The DNA here is from genome assembly GCF_042669755.1 of Kitasatospora sp. NPDC057223. Taxonomy (NCBI): domain Bacteria; kingdom Bacillati; phylum Actinomycetota; class Actinomycetes; order Kitasatosporales; family Streptomycetaceae; genus Kitasatospora; species Kitasatospora sp. NPDC057223. The sequence goes on from NZ_JBHUWW010000033.1 coordinate 22,278, forward strand.
ACATCGGCGGCCGGGCCATGGGCGGGACCAGGAAGTGGCGGAACGTGGGCGCGAACCCCTTCGTCTCCCTGGTGGTCGACGATCTCGCGAGCGTGAACCCGTGGACCGTGCGCGGTGTGGAGATCCGGGGTGAGGCCGAGCAGGTGGTCGGACCGCACGGACTGGGCGGCTACCTCAGCGAGGAACTGATCAGGATCCGCCCCTACCGCATCATCAGCTGGGGGCTGGTCACGCCGGCCGGCTGACGACCAGCAGTACGGGGCGGGGCAGGCAGGGGGCCGGGCTCCCGTCCGCGGAGGGGAGCCCGGCCCGTGCCGTGGTGCGGTCTACCAGATCGCTTCGATCCACTCGGGGTGGTCGATGAACGGGTTGCGGTTCTTCTGGTAGGTGTCGTAGATGAGCTGGTTGCGTCGCTCCTCGAAGGCGCTCGGCGGGTCCTGCACGTTCCACTGCTTCAGGACGGAGAGGCGGCCCAGGAAGGGGACGCTGCCGTTGGGAACCGTCTCGTTGGGCTCCAGGTCGGCCCAGCCGTCGCCGCCCTCGTAGCGGACGGCCATGTAGAGGATCATGCGGGCGACGTCGCCCTTGTCCGCGTCGCGCGGTTCGAAGGAGTCGGAGTCCGTGTAGCTGCCCGGTGCGCCGCTCACGGCGGTGCCGCCCTTGTCGAAGTCCTTGTTGCCGCGGGTGCTGTTGACCTGGACGTCCGCGGCGCGGAGGTGGTGCAGGTCGGTGCCGGGGCCGGCCGAGGTGCCGAAGTTGCCGTGGGACTGGGCCCACACGTGCTCGCGGTTCCAGTCGCCGACGTCGCCGCCGTTGAGGGTCTTGCTGCGCGAGACCCCGCTGTAGAGCAGGATCACGTTGGCGGTGTTGTTCGGGTCCTGGTCGGTCGCCTTCAGGGCGTTCCAGACCGCGTCGTACGAGATCTTCGTCTGGGTGCTGATGATCGTGTGCAACGCGGCCTTCAGGCTCGTGCCGCTCTTGCCGATCGCGTTCTTGTAGTAGGTGCTGTCGTACGCCGTGGTCGTAGCGCTCGCGGGGGTCGCGGCGACCGTCGGGAGGGTGAGGCTGAGGAGAACGGCGGAGACGGTCGCCGCCAACGCCTTCCATCTGCGTATCTGCGCAACGGGCATGGGGATGCCTTTCCCGGGACGGCACGCGCAGGACGGTGGCGGGTTGCTCAAGGGCGCCGCGATCTACGCGTGTTGACTAGGTGGTAAGCGCGAGCATGACACGTCGTGAGCTCCTGCCGTGTAACCAGGAGAAGGCCGTTCTGTGACGTTCTCGCATACACCGCGCGCCTTCGACGACCACCCTGGCGTGGCATCCGAAAGATCTCCAACTGGCATAGCAATGCACGGGATTGGCGCCAACGACACGCCGCGGTGTCGAGGCGGGCCGTCCCACACCCGGTCCACGATGACGGCTCGCCGGTTGAGGTGACGGCCGACGCCCGGCAACGGACATCCACGTCCCCGGCGCGGACCTGCGCATGGTCACCTGCACCGCAGCAAGCGGAGGCAGCAACGCGGGGGAACCGGACCTCCTTCGACTCACCGGCGGCCACGCGGGTCGGCCACGCCGGACAGAAGCAACTCACCGCCGGGCGCCCGCCACCACCCGTCACCGTCGGCGGCCCGACGATGGCGGTGGTGCCGGCGGGGCCTCCCGCTCCCCCCGTGGGGAGGAGGAGCGGGAGCGCGCAGGCACGGTGGATGTCAGCGGGCGGCGACGGCCCGGATCTCGCCGGCGATCAGCCCGGGGTCCTCCTCGGCCATGAAGTGGCCGCAGGAGACCGTGCGGTGCCGGAGGTCGTCGGCCCAGGCGCTCCACAGGCCCTCGGCGTGGTAGCCGAGGGCCGCGCCCCAGTCCTGCTGGAGGACGGTGACCGGCATGGCCAGCCGGTTGCCGGCCTCCCGGTCGACGGTGTCGTGGTCCACGTCCGCACCGGCGGAGGCGCGGTAGTCGGCGACGATGGACGGCACCGCCGCCGCGGACGCCGCGAGGTAGTGGGCGCGGACGTCGGCGGGAATCGCCTCCGGCGCGTTGGTCCACGCATCGAGGAAATGGGCGAAGAAGGCATCGGCGGACGCATGGATCATCTGCTCCGCCAGGCCCGGCGGCTGCGCCATCAGGTAGAGGTGGAAGCCGACCGCGCCGGACACGCCGTGCAGGGCGTCCCACATGTCGAGGGTCGGCAGGACGTCGAGGAACAGCGCGTGGGACACCGCCTCCGGGTGGTCCATCGCCGCGCGGAAGGCGACCAGGGCGCCGCGGTCGTGACCGGCCAGGACGAAGCGATCGTGTCCCAGCGCGGCGGCGAGGCGGACGACGTCCCGGGCCATGGTCCGCTTGGAGTAGACGTCCGGACCGCTCTCGGCGGGCTTGTCGCTGGCGCCGTAGCCGCGCAGGTCGGGACAGATGACGGTGTGGTCGGCGGCGAGGTCGGCGGCGACGTGCCGCCACATCAGATGGGTCTGGGGAAAGCCGTGCAGCAGCACGACCGGGCTGCCGGTGCCGCCGACGGCGGCGTTCAGCGTCACACCGTCCTCGACCGACACGCGGTGCTCGGTGAATCCGGGGATGCTCGGGTGTGTCACAGCGACTCCTGTGGCTCGTGGCAGAGTGGACGTCCCGGACCTGCCGGTCCGGAGCCTCCGGGGACGTCACCCAGGTTGGAGGTCCCGGATCAGCGATCGATGAGTGGACACGCGGCGCCCCCGGGAGCGCCGCCCACGAAGGGACGGAGCGGTGGGCTTGCAGTTCGGACTGCTGGGGCCGGTCGCCGCCTGGGATCCCGACGGCGCGGCCCTCCCGCTCGGCGCCCCCCGCCACCGGGAGGTGCTCGGCCGGCTGCTGGTCGCGCGGAACCGGGTCGTCCCGGTCAACCGGCTCGTGGCCGACCTCTGGGAGGACGGACCCCCGGCCGGGGCGGTCGGCGCGGTCCGCACCTTCGTCGCGGCGCTGCGCCGCACCCTGGAACCCGGACGCCCCTCCCGGCAGCCGTCCCGGCTGCTGGTCACCGACGGCCCCGGCTACGTCCTGCACGCCGGACGCGACACGGTCGACGCCTGGCGGTTCGAGGACGGCGCGGCGCGGGCCGCCGAGGCGCCCCCGCACGCGGCGGTCGCCCTGTGGGACGGGGCGCTCGCCCTGTGGCGCGGCCCGGTCCTGGCCGACTTCCCCCACGCCGCATGGGCCGCCGCCGACCGGGCCCGGCTGGAGGCGCTGCACCTAGACGCGGTCGAGCGGCGCGCCGATGCCCTGCTGGCGTCCGGCGCCGCCCGGGACGCGGTCGCCGGTCTGCAGGCCCACCTCGCCGCGCACCCGGGGCGCGAGCACGGCTGGGTGCTGCTGGCGACCGCGCTGGACCGGTCCGGCCGCCGGGGCGAGGCACTGGAGACCCTGCGACAGGCCCGCCAGATCGTCACCGCCCTGTTCGGACCCGGGTCCGGCGCTGCGCTGACCCGCACCGAGTCCCGCATCCTCAGCGCACCGGCCGGCTCCGCGACCGAGCCGGCCGGGACGGCGGACAGCGTCTGGGAGCGCACGGCCGCCGCCTGGAACCGCTCGGTGCCCGCCCGGTCCCGGGCCCGGCTGCACGCCACGGCCGGCTTACTGCGCGACCTCGCGGTGACCGGCGCCGACGGGCTGCAGGAGGCCCGCGAGCACCGACGGGCCTTGGTCGCGGCCGCCGAGACGACCGGCGACACCGAGCTGGCTGCCAGGATCATCGGCTCCTACGACGTCCCGGCCGTGTGGACACGTGCCGACGACCCCCGGGACGCCGGCCGCCTGGCCCGCTCCGCCGCCCGGGCCGCCGCCCGGCTCGGCCCGGACGGACCGCCCGCACTGCGCGCCCGGCTCCTGTCGGTCGTCGCGGTCGAATCACGCGGCGACGCCGCAGCCGACGAACCGCCTCCCCGGGCAGCGGAAGCCTCCGCAGCGGAGCCTTGGCGGCTGCGCGCCGAGCGCGCCGCCGAGGAGGCCGTCCGCCTCGCCCGCCGCCTCCAGGACCCGGCGCTGCTCGCGTTCGCCCTCAACGGCGCCTTCATGCAGTCCTTCGCCGGCTGCGGATCGGCCGCCCACCGGGACTCCCTCGGCGCCGAACTGACCCGGCTGGCCGTCGACCACCAACTGCCCGGGCACGAGGTACTGGGACGCCTGATCCGCCTCCAGGCCCTCGCCGGGCTCGGCAACCTCGCGGCGGCGGACACCCAGGCCGAGGAGATCGACCGGCTCGCGCACCGCAACGAACGCCCGCTCGCCAAGGTGTTCACCGCCTGGTACCGGGCCCTGCGCACCTGCGAGACCGACGGATGGGCAGCGGCCCGCCCGCGCTACACCCAGGTGCTCGCGGAGACCGCCGACTGCGGTATGCCCGGCCTCACCGGGGGCGCCGCCGTCCTCGTCGCGCTGATCCCGGTATTGCGGGGCGACGCGCTTCCCGATCCCGACGACTTCGCGCACCTCGACGCCGGCCCCTACCGGCCCTGGCTCGACCCGCTGTTGCTGGCCGCCCGCGGCGCCACGGAACAGGCCCGCCGGGCACTCGCCGAGGTTCCCCGGCCTCCGCACGACCTCCTCCAGGAAGCACTGTGGTGCGTCCTCGCCCGAGCGGCGGCGGCCGTGGGCCACCTGCCCGTCCTGCGCCGCGCCCGCGACGAACTCGCCGGCGCCGGAACCGAGATGGCCGGGGCCGGGAGCGGTCTGGTCTCCTACGGCCCGGTCACCCGTCACCTGCTGGCCGCCGACGCCGCCCTCGGCCTGCACTCGCCCTCCTCCGGGGGATCGGCCGGCGACGGCGACTGACTCCCCCGGCCCCGATGAACGTCGGCCGAGTGGCTGCTCCGGGGCGGCCCGATGCCTACGCGAACAGCCGGATCGCGCGTGTCGCCGCCGCCAACCTGCCTGTATTCGAAGGAGCCTGAGACCGTGACCGACTCCGCCGGGAAACCCCGTCGTCCCCAGGACCCGTACCTTGACTACGCACGTCTGCGCTCCGAATGCCCCGTGCAGTCCGTTCCGACGGGCTCCCACGGACACGGCAGCTACCTGGTGACCGGCTACGCCCAGGCCCGGCAGGCGTTCACCGCACCGGGGCTGTCGAAGGACGCCTCGGCGTTCTTCGCCGACAAGCAGTCGCCGCGCGACCTGCATCCGGCCGTCGCACGGAACATGCTGACCACCGACCCGCCGCAGCACACCCGCCTGCGGAGCCTGGTGACCAAGGCCTTCACACCCGGCACCGCCGACCGCCTGCGCCCCTACATCGCCACTGTCACCGAGGACCTGCTCTCGTCCTGGAGCGCCGGCCGGCAGGTCGACGTCATCCAGGGCCTCGCCGGCCCGCTCCCCGTGACGGTGATCTGCGAACTGCTCGGCGTCCCCGCCGCCGACCGCGCCGAGGTGAGCCGGTGGTCCGACGACCTGTTCGCGACCGGCCGTCACGAACAGATCGACACCGCCTCCCACGCGCTGGCCGACTACATGGGCCGCCTCGTCGCAGCCAAGCGCCGCCGGCCGGACGAGAGCGTCCTCGCGGACCTGATCGCCGTCCGTGACCACTCCGACCGGCTCAGCGAGGAGGAACTCGTCTCGCTCGCCGTCCTCCTGTTCGTGGCCGGCCACGAGACCACGACTGCTGCGATCGGCAACGCCGTACTCGCACTGCTGCGACACCCCGAGGCACTGCGGGCCCTCCGGGCCCGGCCCGAGCGCATCCCGCTCGCGGTGAACGAACTGCTGCGGTACGACTCCCCCGTCGGCATCGCCACCTTCCGCTGGACGACCGCCTCCATCGGCCTCGGCGAGCACGGGGTTCCGGCCGACACCCCCGTCCTGATCAGCCCCGGCGCCGCCAACCGCGACCCCGACCGCTTCCCCGACCCCGACCGGCTCGACCTCGACCGCGACGCCACCGGCCACCTCGCCTTCGGACACGGGATCCACCGCTGCCTCGGCGCACCACTCGCCCGGGCCGAGATCGAGATCGCGGTCCGGGCCGTTGTCACCCGCTTCCCCGGCCTGCGGCTCGCCGTACCACCGGAGCAGCTCCCCTGGCGACAGGCTCGGCTCATCCGGGGGCTCGTCTCGCTGCCCGTCGTCCTGTGAGCCGGCCGGCCCGGCAGTCGACGCGAACGACCGGCTGACGGACCGCTCGGAAGCTGCCGTTCGGTGCCGACGGCGAAGGTCCGGGTGGCACTGCGGCTGCGCAGGTACCCGAACGCGTCGGCCGCGGTGGGATCGATTCCCCACCGCGGCCGACGGCTGCTGCCGCCCCCTGTCCCGCTGGGTCAGGCGGACTCCTCCGGTGCTCCGGTGCGGTCCGCGACGAACCGGGTGAGCCCGGCGGAGCGGGCGTCGGCCTCGTCCTGGGCTTGCGGGTCGCGCTGCTTCCCCTCCTCCGGACCGAGCTGACGGATCATCAGTTCACGGCTGCGGTCGGACCGGGCGGTGACCCGGTAGTCCCAGTCCTGGCCCGTGCCGGGCGTGCCGGCCAGCCGGACGGTGACCTCGCTCGGCCGGGTGCCCGGCTTGAGGTAGGTGGCCTCCTCGATCTTCCGGATCTGCTCCACCGCCGGGCCGCCGTCCAGGTCGAACACCCGGCGCAGCGGCAGTTCAGGGCCTTCGCCGGCCACGGTGAGGTGCAGTTGCCCGGGGGTGGGGGCCCCGTCCTGGAGCAGCGGGCGGGTGGCGTCCGCGACCGTCGCCATGGCGGCGGTGACCAGCTCGCTGGCGGGGCCGTTGTCGGTCCACGTGCCGCGGTGGATCTCGTACGGCTCGTGGGCGGGCCAGCCGTCCTCTGCTCCGGCCACCAGGTCGTCCAGCGTGACCGGCCCCGCGGCGCTCTTCCGCGCCACGTAGTCGATCACCTGGCGCACCTCCTCCGCCTTCAGCGGGGCCCCGTCGGGTGCGTGGAGCAGGTCCCCGAGCAGGGTGGAGGTGCCGGCCGTGGTGCCGCCGGCCAGCTCGACCAGCCGGTGGGTCGCCTTGATGCGGGCGACCCCGGCGTCGGTGCCGGCGGTGAACTCCTCGTTGGCGAAGGCCTGCCCGAGCCGCGCGGTGCCCATGAGCTGCTCGTGCTGGGCGGGGGTTCGGGCGGGGGCAGGAGCAGGAGCAGGGGCGGGGGCAGAGGCAGGGGCAGGGGCGGACGAGGTTTCGCCGGTCGGCGGCTTGCCGTCGTCCGGCGTCAGTGCCCGCTCGACCTCGGCGAGTCGCCACGACCCTTCGGTGAGGCGCGTTTCGCCGCCCTTCTGCTCCGGCGTGAAGGCCGCGTAGTGGTCGCCCGGCACGTCCTTCGCCGTGGTCTCCGAGGCGGGGATGTCCACGGTGAAGGGGACGATGCCCTTCTCCGTGACCCGTTCCTTGTTCCCGTTGAAGAACGTCACGTCGACCTCGGCGTAACCGGTGTAACGCGCCATGTCGTCGGAGTACTTGCCGTTGGAGATCACCTGGCCGGAGTCGCCGTACCCGCCGCCTTCGCGCCAGACCCGGGCCGCCCCGCCGATGAGCGACGGGCTGTTGGAGGTCGGGTCACCGGTGATCCTGGCGCCGACCTGGCCCTGGGCGCCCGCGTTGTTCGCCGTGAGGTCGTAGTGAACGCCGCCGGAGGAGAGCGTGTTGGCCGGGGCCACATCGGCCTTGCCGCTCGACCGGCTCTCCAGGGAGACGACCTTCACGCCGATCTCCACCCCCTTCCCGCCACCGAACAGGACCTTGCCGGACGGGACCGTCGCCGCCACCTCCGCGCCCTGACTCGCACTGCCGAACAGCGCCGAGAGGTGGCTGTGCGTGGTGACCTTCCCGACCTGGGGTTCCATCTTCTGCCAGCTCGACGCGCCGAAGTACTGCGGTCCGCGCAGCCGCACCAGGTCCTGGACGCCGCCGACGTCGCCGAGCCAACGCAGGATGTCGGTGTCGCGCAGGCCGGTCTCCCAGACCCGCTCCGGCGGGACCCGGACGGTCTCCGGCGCGGACGGCTGGAGCGAGACGGTCTGCGGCTGCTTGCCGCCGGCCGGCGCGTCGGTCGCGTCGGTCGCGGGCTGCTGCTTGTCGCCGGTCGGCACGTCGGTCGCGGGCTGCTGCTTGTCGCCGGTCGGCACGTCGGTCGCGGGCTGCTGCTTGCCACCGGTGGTCGCGTCCGTCGCGGGACGCTGCTGCTCGACGGCCGGCACGTCGGTCGCGTCGGTGCCCGGCCGCCCGCTGGTGGTGGTAGTGGTGGTGGCGTCAGCGGTGGGCTTCGGCGTGACCGGCACGGTCTCGCCGGACTCCACGATGGCCTCGTAGCCGATCACCGCGGTGCGCCGCTGGTAGACCTGGGTGCCGCCCCACGGCTTCCGGGTGATCGTGAACTGGAGCTCCGCCTCGCCCTTGTAGGCGCTGCCGTCCGTCTTGGTCTTGGTGGCGGCACCGGCCGTGGTGCTCCGGTTCTGGGTGTCCACCTGGTTGTGGCCGTGTCCTCCGGTGCCGATCACACCGCCGGTCACCGAGACGGCCGGCGCATGCGGCAGCGGGACGGAGGCGACCGCCCCGAGCAGGCCCTGGTGAGTGGTGCCGGTGCCCTTGGTGGTGGCGAAGTTCCGCTGCACGTCGGTGCCGGCGTTGAACTCGGTGGTGCCCGAGTCGCCCAGGTGCTCCAACTTGTCGCGGAGGACGGCACGGACCCGGACGGTGGTCCGCCCGGACTTCACCACGATCTCGTCGCCGGCCGTCATGGCCTTGAGCCTGGACTGGAGTTTGTCAGGGGTGAGTTCCGCATCCAGCTCGCGGCGGATGTCCGCCCAGTCGCTGCCGAACGGGTTGCTCTCCAACCCGGACTTCCCCTTCCGCCCGAAGCTCGGCAGACGCAGGCCGCCGGGCTTCCAGCCCGACTCCACCTGGGACAGGATCGACTCGCCGAGGGGCCGACCGGGGCCCGGCTTCGTCCCGGCGGAACCGTTCGCCGCGCCGTCCACCGCACCGTTCGCCGGGGTCGGTGACACGGTCGGCGCCAGGCCGGGCAAAGTGTGGACGTCGGTGATGATCGCCGACGAGTCCAGGCGTTGGTGGTCCACGAAGCTCTTCGGCTGCTGCGTCGTGACCCGCGGTGCCCGACCCCCCACCGGCTCGGCGTCGCGCTCCGGAACGGCCACCCGCGCCACCGTGTCCACCTGCTGGGTGACGGTCCCGTGGGACAGGCCCAGCTGCGTGAACTTGACCTCGACGTCGTAGGACGCGTTGACGTCGAAGAACACGGCCTTCTCGACGTGCTTGCCGCGGTTCGAGACCGAACCGATCGTCTCCGTCGTCTGGCCGTAGGTGCGCTCCACCCGGTATCCGTAGCCGGTCGGGATGCTGACGAACGGCGCCTTGATGTTGGCCCGGCCGCCGCCGGCCATCCGGTCGCGTCCGTCGTGCAGGTTGCCCTGGCCGCTCGACGCCCGGGTGCCGGACTCGAATTCGTACTTGTCCGCCTGGGAGTGGTAGGTGGAGTCCCCCAGCCGGGCCCGGACGGTGATCTCGGCCGACCAGGTCTTGCCGGAGACGGTCTGGGTGATCTTCCCGCCGCGGGTGAGCTGGGAGAGCTGGGTCTTGAGCGCGACCCGGTCGAAGCTCGCGTTGATCCGCTGCTGCACCTCGTCCGACGGCCCGTCGTGCTTCGAGCGCACCGCCTCCTCCACCGCCGAACGCACCTTGTCGGCACCGCTCAGGCTGTGCACCACGTAGGACGCGTTCAGCTCCCGCTGCACGCGCATCCGGCTCGGTGCATCGTGGGTCGCGACCGGCTTCGGCGCGGCGCTGGTGGTGTCCGGCTTCGGCACCGTGCCGTCCGTCGTGCCCGGTTTCGGCGTGGTCCCCGTGGTCACGTCCGGCTTCGGCGCGGTGCCGTCCGCCGTGTCCGGCTTCGGCGCAGTGCTGGTGGTGGTGTCCGGCTTCGGCGCGGTGCCGTCCGCCGAGTCCGCCGGGGGCCGCTTGAAGTCGATCACGCCGTCCTCGGTGCGGGGCGCCTGGACCTTGACGGTGTCCCGGGCGTCCATGCCCACCTCGGCGCGGACCGGGACCGACACCGCGGGCCGACCGCCGCTCGCCTCGCCGGGCCGGCCGATGTGGATGTCCATCACCAGTTCGGTCCCGTAAATGACCTGCGGTGCGCTGTACTTGCCGCTGGCGTACACCCGGTCGGCCTGCCGGCCCTGCCCGCCGGAGCGCCGCCGCTGCTCGGCGGACGCGTGGGCCGTCAGGTCCAGGCCCGGCGCACCCTTGACCGGTGTGCCGCCGACGTAGCCCTGCTCCATGGTCGTGCGCGCCCCCAGCCGACGGTCCAGGCTGAACGAGCTGGTCTCGTTCACCGTGTTGAGTTCGGCCTTCTCGTCCTCCCGGCGGTAGGTCATCGTCTCGACCCTGGCGACGGCGGTGACGACCAGCGACTCCTTGCCCGGGATCTTGATCTCCAGGGGCTCACCGCGGGTCATCCCGGTCAGCCGGGCGGACAGGTTCGGCTGGCTGAACCCGCGCATGACCTGGTCGCGGACGGCGTCCCAGTCATTGCCGAACTTCGCCCGCCCAGCGGTGTCCACTGCCGCGCGCAGCGCCTTCGTGCTCTCCAGGTCGCGGACGACGACGGTCTCGCCCAGCCCGCCCGTGTCGTCGCCACTGTGCCAGACGCTGGCAGGCGGGCTGACGACCTCGTGCAGCTGCGGCTCGGTGGTGGATCCCTCCGCCTTCGGGGCGGTCCCCTCGGGCTCGGGTACGGTCCCGTCCTTCGGCTCCGTCGCGGCCGGATCGGCCTTCACCGGCTCGGGTGCCGTGTCCGCGCGGTCGACCAGCAGCCGGACGTCCGCCGCGCCCGCATCGATCGCCACGGACTTGCCGTTGAACGACAGGTCGAAGTGGACAGCGCCGTCGTAGACGACGCCCGGCACCTTCGACTTGCTGGTCAGCTGTGAGGTCCGGGCCTCACCGACGATCGAGACGGTGTCGCGGCCGAGTCGCCCGGCGACGCCCGGAGGGGTGACCAGGGCGGCGCCCGGCTTCAGCACGGACGAGAACCCGACCTGGCCCGCGTGGCCGCTGTTCGAGGACGCGCTGCGCACCTGCTGCATGCTGGTGCCGATGTTGAACTCGGACTCCTTGGTGGTGCCGACCTGCTTCAACTCCCCGACCCGCGCGGTGATTTCCACCGTTCCGAGCGAATTTCCACGCCGGTCCGTCAGCGTGACGGAGACCGGCTCGCCCGCCGTCATGCTCTTCAGGTCGCGCTGGAGACGGGCGAAGTCGACCTCGGCGAGAACCTTGTCGCGCATCGCGGGCCAGTCGTTGCCGAACTCCTCCCGGGCCGCGGCATCGGCCTTTTCGAGCAGCCCCTCCACCGGCGGACGGTCATGCGACGCGCCGCGCGGCGAGAGGTCGAGCACGACCTCCTGGCCGCCGACACGGCCGTCCTGCAGCCGCTGCGGAGGAACCCGCTGCTCGCTGCCGGCCGTGATCTCCGGGCGCTGCGGGACCGCGACCGCCAGGCCGAGGTCCACCGTCTCGGTGCGCCCGCCGGACTCGTTGCTCACCGGAGTGCCTCGGTGGCTCAGGTCGTTGAAGTCGAGTTCCAGTCGCATCGTCGACCGGAACAGGTCGGCTTCCTCATTGGTCTTCGACCGCGCCACCGTGCCGCCGAGGTCCATGTTGACCTCGGCCTGACCACGGTCGTGGTAGTAGGCCACGAGTTCCTGCGGCTCACCGATGCCGCGCGCCTGCCTGGTCTGGACTCCGACGTTGAACTGCCACGCCGAGTCCTGGTTGGTGCCGATCGCCACGGCGCGGTCGGCACCGTCCTCGAACTCGATCTTCTTCTGGCCCATGTACGTCGACCCGGTCACCTGGCCGCGCAGCTTGACACTGCCGCTCCAGCCGTTGCCCTCGAACGGGGCCGTCCACACCTCGCCCCGCGAGAGCGCGCTGAGCATCGGACGCAGCGTCGCCGGACCGAAATTCGCGTCCGCGAACGCCCGGGCCGCCGCCCGGTCACCCGGCACGGACCGCGCCAGCATGTCGATGACCTTCTCCCGAACCAGCGTCTCGCGCTCGGTCAGCCCGACCACCAGGTCGGTGCCCGCGATCGGCATCGCCTTGACGACGGTGCCGGGCTCCAGCGGCTTCGACCCGCTCTCGGGGGTCTTGACCGGCGGCTGCTCACCCTCCGGGGCCGGAGCCGGCTTGGGCTGCGGCTCGACCTCGGGCGTCTCCTTCGACGGCGGCTGCTCGCTCTCCGGAGCCTTCACCTCAGGCTCGACCGGAGCCTTGACCTCGGGCTCGACCGGAGCCTTCACCTCGGGCTCGGGGGCGGGCGGGGTGTGGCCGCTCCCCGGGGTGACCGGTTGCGGCTCACTGCCGTCGTAGTGGTTCCCGCGGTGGTACACCGTCACCGGCGTCCCGCCGGGAGGCCCGAAGACCGCCTGGGTGATCCCGTCGTGGTCGACCACCCGCAGCCGGAGGTCCAGCGCGTGGGCGGCTGCCGCCGGCAGCATCTCCCCCTCGTCCGACCCCCATCGGGCCGCCCAGTCCCCGACGGTGCCAAGCAGATCCTGCTGCTCACGGGGCGACGGATCCGGCGAGTTGACGGCGAGGTGATCGGAGATGATCCCCCGCAGCTGGTCGTCGGGCATCCCGACGAACCCGGGCCGGTTCTCGGCCGGCAGGAACTCCAGGAGCTTGCTCTCACCCAGGTTCGACCGACTGAGCAGGTAGTTGCGGTAGTTGGACATGACCTCGGTCGGCCAGTCCTCCGGACGCAGGGTGCCGAAGTGGTCCGCGACCGCCTTCTGAAGGCCCTCCGGGTGCCGGCCGGCCAGACCGGGGGCGCTGGCTTCGAGCGAGTGGATCAGGCAGAGGCCGTCACCCTTCACCGCGACCCGCTCACCGAGCGGCGGGAACTCCGTCACGGGCGCGTGCTCGCTGTGCTGCGTGAGAGGCGTCTCGAGTCCCTCCTCCTTGACGCTCTCCTGGCCTGTCTTGGTACCGGGTTCCGTGATCGTGGCAGGCGGCTCGATGGTGGTGGCATGCGACTCCACCGTCGTCGTGTGCGGCTCAGGCGTGATCGTGGCGTGCGGCTCAGGCGTGATCGTGGCGTGCGGCTCAGGCGTGATCGTGGCGTGCAACTCAGGCGTGATCGTGGCGTGCAACTCAGGCGTGATCGTGGTGTGCAACTCGGCCGTGGTGGTGTGCGGCTCAGGCGTGATCGTGGCGTGCGACTCGGTGGTGGTGATGGTGTGCGACTCGGCCGTGGTGGTCGCGCGCGAGGCGGTGGCCTCCGAGGAGTTGCTGCGCGTCAACGGGTTGGTGCTGCCGTCCGCCGACCGCGGCGCGGGCGTGCGCGGGCCGAGGCCGGACGGGTCCGAGGCCGACCGCGGGCGGGTCGATGCCCCGACCCCGTGCGTACCGGCCGGCGGAACGACGGTGGAGGAGCTGTCGGCCGGACGGGGCGTCACCGGGACGGTCCCGCCGTTCTCCGGCAGGTCCTCCGACCGGCCGTCGCGGGACGAGGTCCGATCGGCGGGCTTCGGGATGTTCTGCAGCGGCGAGTCGCCCTTCGGCGCGCCGCCCCGGTCGCCGTTCAGCGTCTCGGTCCGGGCCGTGGTGGAGGTGGTGTCCGTGATCTCCGGTTCGTGCCGCCCGGAGACGATGTTCCCGTGGGGGTCGCTGACGGACGCCCACACCGTCCAGTCGGCGTGGAAGTTCCCCGGCAGTCCGCCGGTCGCCGGCGACACCTTGTGGTCCGCCAGGTCGGCCCAGCGCAGCTGCCCGTCGCGGTCGTGGACCAGCGCGACGGCGTGGCCCTCTCCGTTCGGACCGGTGCCGAGCACGGTGGCGAAGCTGCCCTTCCCGCCTTCCCGTACCTGGTCCATCAACGTCCCGATCGCGTCCGGCCCCTGGCCGAACCGGGCGGATCCATCCGGACCGCTCACCGGCACGTCGCCGTGCGGCGGCTGCCCGGAGACCCGCGGTCGCCCGAAGTGGGTGTCCCGGTAGGCCGCGACGTCCTCCAGGCGGGCGTTCAGGTCCTGGGCCGGCCGCGCACTCTCAACGGTCTGCGTCGAAACCTCGTGCGGACTGACCTTCTGCAGCAGGGAGTTGCTCATCGGCGGGTGCACCTTCGCCTCGCCGCCCAGGTAGTCGACCAGCTGTCCGGTCAACTCCTGCTGCCGAGAGACCTCCTGGTGGCTGCTGTCGTGCGTCGGGCCGGCCGGAACGGTGGAGCCGTTCCCCTCGACCGACGGGCTCTCCGGCCGAGACGGCGGCAACGCCACATCCACCGGAGCAACGCCGCCCTCGACCACCGGCGGAACGGCGCCTGCTTCGGCCGGCGGCAACGGCGGCTCGACGTGCGGCTGCTGCACGGGGGACGAGTGCTCCTGAACGGGCGTCTCATGGACCGCCCCTGACGTCTCGCCGACCACGCCGACCGGCGGGGGCGGCGGAGGCAGGGTCACGTCGCGGGTACCGCTGCCGTGGCTGACCGGCGGTGGCGGCGGAGGCAGCAGATCGCCGCCGCTGCCGTTCGTGCCACGGTTCCGGACCGTCGACGACGGCGGGGGCGGCGGGGGCGGAGTCGATCCGTTCAGGCTGAGGTCGGCCATCTGGCGCTGGATCTTGGCGGGGCGGGTGGTGCCGTCGGAGTCGGAGTCGTTGTCCGTGTCCATGGCGTCCCGGCCGCGCTTCAGGCCGGGGTGCGCGGTGGTACCGCCGGCGCCGTCGGCCATCACCACGTCCCCGTCCGGGGTGTGCGTGGGCAAAGTGGACGACGAGGACGACTGGCTGGCGTCGGCCATCACCACGTCCTGCTGCGTGTCGGCGCGGGGCCTACTGGGTGCCTTGTCGGGCTGGTACAGCCCCTCTTCCCCGAGCGCGTACAGCCGATCGGCCGGGAGGCCGCCGCTGTCGGCACGGGCCGCGAGGTCGCCGGAGGAGGAGACCGGCAGCCTGGAGGCGGGCGCGGACAGCGCGCCGAGGTCCTCGGTGACGATCTGAGCGCTGTCGCTCAGGTCGTTCTTGTTGGCCAGCCGCTCCAGGTCGCCCTGGGTCTTCGGCTCCATCAGGGTCCGCAGCTCAGGCGGCACCAACCCGTTCGCCTCCAGGCCGCGCACGGCCTGCAGCAGGTCGGCGGTGTGCGGCGCGAACAGCACCTCGTGCGGCAGTGTGCCGCTGTCGACGGCGGTCAGCAGATCCGGGTCACGGATGATGTGCGGGTCCAGGAAGTTCTGGATCCACTTGTTGATCATCTCGTCGCCGAAGCGCAGGTTGGAGGAGCTGTTGGACAGGCCGGCGGTGATCTCCTCGATCAGCGCGGGCACGTCCTCGACCCGCGCGGTGAGCGCCTGGTCGAACATCCCGGCCGGGTGGTTCTCCCCGGCCCCGGCCCGGGCGTGCGCGCCGCCGTACTGCTTGCCGACCATTTCCTCGTCGGCCGTGGCCCAGGCCACCCGGGCCGCCGCCTTGCGGTCCTGGTCGCTGGTGCTCTTGCTGCGCGGATCTGCCTGGTAGAGCTCTTGCTGTCGCGCTGTGAGGTCGGCGCCGCTGGCCAGCTTCCGCCGGGTCTCGGACAGCTTGTCGTTCGCCTCGTCCAGCTTCTTCTGGGCCTTCTCCACGGCAGCGGCGGCCGCCTTCTCCGCCTTGGCGTCCTGCGCGGCCGTGGCCTTGTCGGCCTTCGTCTGGGAGGCCTCGGCCGCGGCAGCCGAGTCCTCGGCCTTCTTCTCGGCCGCGGCGAGCTTGGCTTCCGCATCCGTGTACTTCTTCGCGGCGGCGTTCACGGCGTCCTGTTGGCCCGGTTCGGCCTTCTTCGCCGCCTTCAGCTCCTGCTCCACGTCCGGCAGCTTGCCGGTGTCCGACGTGGACAGTTCGTCCAGCCGCCGCTTGATCTCGGCCTGCCGCAACTGGTCCCGACTGCCCGGCAGTTGGTCGGCAAGCCCACCGAGCCGGTCCGGGGTGGCCAGGTCCGGCCGGTCGCGCAGGTCGCCCGCCAGCTCACGCAGCACCTTCGGGTCCCCGCCGGCCCGGGTGAAGTGGCCTGCCAGGTCGTCCAGTTGCCCGGCCAGCCGGTCCCGGCCGGCGGGCGTGTTCGGCCCGCCCCGGCCGTCGGCTGCGGCGCGCAGCGCGGACGCCGTGTCGTCCAGCATCCGCGGCCCGGTGATGCCGTTGACCAGGGCCAGGTCCTCGACCGCCTGCTCCTTGACCTTCTGGTGCACCTCCCCCACCGCATCGCGGACGGCGGTGAGCTGTTCGGGCGTCGGGCTGGGCGGCAGCGCGTCCACCGTGCCCGCCAGTCGGTCGAGTTGCTCGCGGGCCGGGCCGTCCAGGCCGTTGCGGCCGAGTTCGCGCTCCAGGTTCACCCGGGCGCCCTCGGCGCTCTGGTGGTCGACGATCGCGGCCGTGTCGAACGCTTCCGGCAGCTTCTCGTTCCCGTAGGTGGCCCTCAGGTCGACGTCGGCCGCCGTGGCCTCCAGGTCGCGGCGCACCAGCACCGCCTCCTCCGGGCCGCCCCTGGCGAGCCGGTCCGCGGCGTTCTCTCCGATCTTGTCGTAGATCCGGTGCGCGTCCGGGCCCATCGCGCCGACGAAGTCGCCGAACGCGTCGGAGGCCAGCCGCTGGCTGCCCTCGTCCAGCGAGCGCGCCTTGAACACCGCCGCCGTCACGTACCTGTGCACCATGTAGTCGGCGATCACGTGGTTGCGGTTGACCTTCGCGTCGGCCAGCTTGATGGCGTTCTTCGCCATCCGCTCGACGACCTTCTCGGCGTGCGGCTGCCCGCTCATCACCCCGTGGTCGGAATAGCCGAACGCGTTGCGGTAGTTGTCCTCCAGCTGCTTCCAGCCGTCCTTGCTGACCGGCTCCGCGACCCCGCCCTGACGGGTGCCGGACACCGGGGTCGGGGCCGGCTTCAGGATCGCCTGCTGTGCGTCCGCCAGAGCCGTCTCCCGCTGCTTGCGGGCGTCCGTCAGCTCCTTCTGATGGCGCTTCAGATCCTTGATCCGGTCCTCGTGAACCTTGGAAGCGTCCGATCCGGCGTTCTTCTTGCTCTGTTCGGCCGCGTCCAGCAGTTCCTTCGTCCGCGCCTGCTCCGCCTTGATCCGGTCGATGCTCCCCGGCAGCACCAGAGCCTCCGCCTGGTGCCGCTCCCAGGTGCGGGCGGCGAGTTCGGCCTGGTGCTTCGGGCCCTTCAGCTGATCCTTCAGCCTCTCGTGCTCGAAGATCGCCATCCGAGCGCGCTGCTCCTCGATGCGCTGCTTGGCGACGACCAACTGGTCTTCCTGGAACTTGAGCTGCTCTTCCCGCTGGGGCGAGTGACCGCCGGCGGCCTGCTCGTCGCGCACGTCCTTCAGCTGCTTGTCCACCTGGGCGATCGCCTTGGGGAGCTGATCCGCGTTGCGCGAGAGCAGGTCCACGTGGTGCAGCTTCTCGCTGCGGTACTGGTCGAGCATCGCGGCGCTGTCGGCGGGCTTCAGGGCGGCCCGCTCGTAGCGTCCCAGGTCGGCACGGACCTGCTGGAACTCCGGGGAACCGCTGAGGAACGTGTCGACGACCTCCATGGCCTTCGCGCCGCTGATCTTGTGCGTGTACGGGTTGACCGGCGTGCTCGTCCCCTGACCGCTGACGGGCGGCGCCGTGGGCGGCAGGTGCCCGTCCTCCGCGGTGCCGCGCTGCGGCTGCCGGCCGTCCGGCTGCGGCTGGTGGTCGAGCTGCGGCCGGTGCTCGCCGGAGGTGCCGTCGACGTGGTCCGTGAACTCGCGCAGGCCCTCGTACATGGCGTTGTCGAAGTCGGTGGCGTTCACCGGGTTGGCCGGGCGCTCCTGCAGCACGGCCGGGTCCGGCCCGTTCTCCAGCGCCGGGTCGGCCTGGCGGTCGCGCAGCGCGGCCGGGTCGAGCCCGTACAACTTCTCCAGCAGCGGGAGCAGTTCGGGCTCGTTGGCCTTCACCCACTTCGAGCCGTTGTTGCGGGGCTCCTGGGTGAACGGGTCGGTGCCGTGGTTCGTCCCCAGGTACGCGTTGCTGACCTGGGCGAAGTACTCCATCTCGTCGCGAGACGAGTAGTTCTTCTCACCGTTGGCGCCGCGCAGCGGGCCGTCCGGCCACCGAGCGGCCGGGTCGGCGCTCTTCCGGTTGAAGACGTCCGTGATCAGCGCCTGGTCGTGCGCGTCCAGGCCGAACTGGTGCACGGTGTGGCTGAACTCGTGCGTGGTGGTGGAGTACCCGTCCTGGTAGTGCCCGACCTCCCCGATCGAAGTACGCTCGCCGAGCAGGTTCTCCTCGGTGATGGCCGTGTGCCGGCCGCCCGAGCCGCGCATGTCGTCGTACCCGCGGCCGCTGCCCGCCTCACCGTCGTTGTGCACCCCGCGAAGCCCGTGCAGCTCCGGGACGTCGGGCATCCGGACGTCCTTCGGGACGATCACGACGTCCGCGCCGTTCTTCAACAGCCGCGCCGCCGTGTCCGGGTCCTGGAGCAGCCGGGTGACCTGCTGCTGCGCCTCGTGCCGCGCGGACGCGGCCTGCTCCGCCCGCGGATCGACGTGCACGATCAGCTGGGCAGCCGTCTCGGCGAACTCGCGCGGCGGCAGCCCGGCCTTCAACGAGTCCACGGTCTGCGGGTCGCGGGCCAGCCAACGCCGGTTCTCCGGCGACAGGTTGGCCAGCTCCTGGGCCCGCTCCTGCGGCGACATATTCGGCAGGTCCTGCCGCAGCCGGTCGGCGCCGGCCGGCGGCACCGCCGCCGGCGGCTGGTCGTGACCGGCCTGGTCGTGACCGGGCTGGTCCACCCCGTCGCGCGTCTGCTGCTGCGGGTCGGGGGACTGGTCGTGCGCGCCGGTCTCCGCAGGGTTGTGCAGGGTCGGCGGGGCGGGCGGTGCCGTCACGTTGCCACCGAGGCTCCGGGACGCCGGCGCCTGGCTGCCCTGACCCGGGTGCGGCCCGGGCTGGGCGCCGCCGCCCTGGTGCTGGTTCGCGTTCCCCGGGGCGCCGCTGCCCGGCTCGGGGGCGAGGTAGCCGAGCCGGAAGTCTCCGGGGGCGGTGTTCGTCGACGCGTCGTGCGGCGCACCCGACTGGTTCGGCCGGCCGGCGTCGGTGAGCCGGACGGCGGGGGCGCCCAGCATCTCGGCCACGCCCGGGATCCGGTGCGGCGAGCTGCTCGCGTGCTCGTGCACGTGCGCCTTGCCGGTGACCAGCACGTACTTGCCGGACCCACCGGACTCCGAAATGGCGTGGTTCATGTACGAGTTCAGCAGACGGGCGCGCTCCTCCAGCGCCTGCCGGCCACCCTCGGCCGGCCTCCGCGCCGGGTAGCCGTCCACCGCGTGGACCGTCACGCCCTCGGCCTTCGCCTTCACGACCGTGTCGTAGAGACCGGCCCCGGGCGGGGAGTTCTGGCTGCGGTCGTAGGCCTGGAGCATCTTCTCCAGGTTCGGCGACATGGTCGCGCCGGGCTGCTGGAAGGCGTCCAGGTGCTGCTGGAAGGCGTCGTCGCGGAGCGACTCGACGAAGATCTTGTCGACGCCCGCGGCCTTCAGGTCGTGCATGTTCTCGTTGAGGAAGCTCCAGCTCGGCGACTGGTTGTGCGCCTCGCCCAGCACGATCCCGTCGAAGCCGGGCCGACCGCCGTGCCCGCCGAGCAGGCGGTTCACGCCGTCCATCGCCGAAGTAGAGCCGTCGAGGTGGTCGGTCACCCGCTGCTCGCCGACCGGGTGCCAGGTCTGCTGGGCGTCCTGCCGGGCCAGCCGCTCCAGGACGTTCCGGCGGATCTCCTGCTGCTGGAAGTGCTCCTGCGTACGGAAGTCCAGGCTGCCGGCCGCCTCCAGCACGTGGTTGCCCTGGAAGGCCATGGCGCCCGGCCCGAGCTCGTTGCGCAGGTGCGGGGTCACCGCGTTGGCGGGGACCGGGTGCAGAGCCTTGAGGGTCAGCGGGTCGAGGTGCGACTTGAAGGACTGCGAGTACGGGCTGACCTTGACGTCCGGCCTGCCGTTGGGCAGCAGGCTCTGCGAGTCGTGCCGGCCCCACGAGCTGTGCGGCAGGGCGTTCGCGGCCGTGTTCAGCTCTCCGGTCAGCCGGAAGTTGAACTTGTTGTCGTTCTTGTAGCGCCGCAGCGCCGCCGGGTCCGCTGCCGGCGGGTGGATCAGCGCCGGACCGTCCGGGTGCTGGTGCAGCTTCGCCAACTCGCCCTGTGTGGGCCGCTCGTCGAGCGGGCGGACCCGGGTGTTCACCGGCGGCGGGGGCGGCGGCAGGTGCTCGTCGCCGGTCCGTCCGCTGCGGGACGTGGACGGCGGGGCTGCGTTCGGGTCGCCGACGGCGCGGGTGTTCGCAGGCCCGGTGTTGCCGTGCTGCGACGTACCCGCCGCCGGAGGCAGGTGACTGTCGGACGTGCGACCGGCACCCGGGCGGATGCCGCCCCCTGCCGGCGGCGGGGTCGGCTCCGTCGGGCGCTGCGTCGTCGGCCTGGGGGCAGCAGAGGTCGACGGCGTGTGGCTGCCGCCGCCCGTACTGTGGCCCGCCCCGCCGCCGGCCACCGGACCGGGCGTGAAACCACCGGTCATCGGCGGCGTACCGGCCGGCTGCTGGACGGTCGATGTCGCGGCGTCGGGCACGACCTGGTGCGGCACCGTCTCGGGCGCCTGCCGGGTCGGCGCCTGGCCTCCCGCGGTCCGGGTACTGCCGTCGAGGTGCGTGTCGCCGCCGGACCCGGCCAGGTGCGCGGCACCGCCGAGCGCCCCGGCCAGGTTGGGCACCGCTGCCGTACCGCTCCGCTGCGGCGGAACGTCGGACGACTCCGGAACGCTCTCCCGCGGCGGGGAACCACTGTGCCCGCTGCCCGAGTTGGCCGCGACCGGATCCCCGTGCACGGGTGCAGCCACCCGCGGCCCGCCGGTCTCGGCGGGCTGCTCCTGACGCGGCACGGTCTCGTGCACGGGCTGCTCGTGTCGGGGCGCAGCCTCGTGCGCAGGCTGCTCCTGACGCGGGGCAGACTCATGCACAGGCTGCTCCTGACGCGGAGCAGACTCATGCACAGGCTGCTCCTGACGCGGAACAGCCTCATGCGCCACCGGTGCAGGTTCAGACCGGACCACCGTCGGCTCAGGACCACCCCGCTGAGTCACAGACTCATGGACCGGCTGCTCCTGACGCGGGACAGACTCATGCACAGGCTGCTCCTGACGCGGAACAGCCTCATGCGCCACCGGTGCAGGTTCAGACCGGACCACCGTCGGCTCAGGACCACCCCGCTGAGTCACAGACTCATGGACCGGCTGCTCCTGACGCGGAGCAGACTCGTGCACAGGCTGCTCGTGTCGGGGCGCAGCCTCATGCACAGGCTGCTCCTGACGTGGCGCAGCCTCATGCACAGGCTGCTCCTGACGCGGCGCAGCCTCATGCGCCACCGGTGCAGGTTCAGACCGGACCACCGTCGGCTCAGGACCACCCCGCTGAGCCGCAGACTCATGAACCGGCTGCTCCTGACGCGGAGCAGACTCATGCGCCGCCGGTACAGCATCCGGCCGGACCGACTGCTCATGACTCGACACCGACGGCTCCGAACGGACCGCCGCCGGCTCGTGCACGGCCGTCGCTTCGTTGCCGACCGAGCGAGGGGCCGGCGCGTCGAAGGAGCGCGTGGCACCACCCGAACCGGCACTCGCTGCCTCGTGGGTGGCCGGGCCGGAGTGGCTGCCGCTGCCGCCGCCTGTCGACGTGACCGACGGCGGAGCCTCGCTCGCCCGTGCCGAGCCGAACGGGGTCAGCCCGCTCACGCGCGACTCCCCCGAGCCCGAGCCCGAGCCCGAGCCCGAGCCCGAGTCCGTGCCCGCGCTCAAGCTCGACCCCGCGCCGACCTGCGAACCCGAATCCGAGCTCGCGTGCGAGACCGAACCCCCGGCCGTCTCCGTCCCGCCACGCGAGCCGCCGCCCGAGTTCAGGCCGCCGCCCAGGCCCGCACCGCCGCCGGCACCGGCGGCCGCGCCGATCCCGGAACCGATGTCGCCGCCGCCGGACCGCGTGGTGGAGCCCCCGCCGGTGTCGCCCGCCGGGCCGTGGTAGCCGCCCTCGCCCGAGGAGGTACTGGGCTTGGCGAAGGTCGGCGGGCCGTCCTGGCCACCGTGGGCAGCGGGGCCCGCGGTGTCGAGGTGCGGGACCTCGGCGGGCTTGGGCGCGTTGGCGTGGCCCTTGATCGCGGAGGCGCCCGCGTGCAGGCCTGCTCCCGCGCCACCGGAGAGGCCGGAGCCGAGCAGCGACTCGCTGTCGACCTTGCCGGTGGTGATGAGCTGGGTGGAGACGTCCGCGCCGACGCCGACGGCCGCGCCGGTGGCCATCTTGCCGACGGTGGAGTTGAGCGCCCTCTCCGCACCGAGCTTGGCGCCGGCGCCGCCGATGCCCTTGCCGATCAGGTGGGCGGAGGCGCCGCCGACCGCGCCGCCGAGGGCGTTCTGGCCGAGCTCCTTTGTGTCGATGCTCTTGCGGTGGCCCTCGGCGAGTTCGATGCCCTGGGCGAGGAGGTTGATCGCGGCCATCTGGGCGGCCTGCTTGGCCGCCATCGTGAGCATTTCCTTGAGCAGGGTCTTCAGGAGCGCGGAGATCACGGCCCGGCTTCCCGCGATCATCACGGGGACCTGGAGCAGCGAGGCGCCCGCCGTGAACGGGGCCTCGGCCTCGGCGGTGGCGAGTTCGAAGGCGAGGATGCCGAGCTGGGCGATGATCTGGATCTTCGCGGTCTCGGCGGAGTTGGCCGTCTGCTCCAGCATGTCGCCCATGCCGTTGAGCGCGTTGATCGCGCCGGGCAGGTAGCCGGGGTCGTCCTGGGTGCCCTTACCGGTGGCGAACTTGGCCCAGTACTTGTTCAGTTCCTCGGCGGCAACGCCCTGTTGGCCGTCCAGCGCGCGCTTGATCGCGGCGTCGGAGCTCTGGGTGGCGTCCTTGAGGCCCTCAGCGGTCCGGCGGCAGTGCTCGGCCATGTCACGGAGCTGGTCCTCGTCCGCCTCCGGCCAGCGGCAGCCTGCGAGCATCAGGAGCACCCATTGGAGGGGCTCGGGGAGTTCGACAGCCATCTGGTCAGTGCCTTCCGCTCTGGATGATCCGCGGGGTCACCGGGATGTGTACGGGGTTGTTCACCGGGGCGCCCGGCAGGGACGGCGGCGCGGGAATCGAGTAGGCGCCGGTGTCCATGCCGTCGAAGTCGGAGGCGATGGCCTCGTCCGCGCCCTGGTAGCCCTGGGCCATCGCCTTCAGGCCGTCGGCGATCCCCTTCAACGCGTCGGGCAGGCCCTTGAAGACCTCCAGCGTGTCCTTGCTGTACTTCAGGTAGCCCTTCTCACCCTCGGCGAACTTCTTGCCGGACTCGTCGTTGCCCCACGGGTTCTGCGCCTCCAGCGAAGGCAGGAACGCGCTCAACGAGGTGTACAGCGACCGGACCTGCTCGGACGCGGCAAGCATCGGCGACACCGCCGCCTGGTACTGCTCCGGGTCGACCTTGAAGCCCCGCCCGGCATTGCCGCCGCCGCCGTCCTCCGAAACCCTCCGCTTGGCCGCCTCCGCGCCGGTACGGGGTTGCGCCTGCTGCTCGGGCAGCGCGGCCGAGGTCCGGCGCATCGGCTCCGACTGGTGAGCAGCCGGCCTTGCCTGCTCGAACGGGTCCGGCTCCATCAACCGCCCCTGCGACAACGGCTCCGACCGATGAGCAGCCGTCCTCGCCTGCTCGAACGGCTCCGGCTCCATCAACCGCCCCTGCGACAACGGCTCCGACCGATGAGCAGCCGTCCTCGCCTGCTCGAACGGCTCCGCCAACTGACCTTCGGTGGCGACGGTGCCGACGCGGAACGCCGGGGTCGTCGCCTCGGTCGGGATCAGCCGTTCCATCGGTTGGGCGACCCCCACCCTCTCCGACGCGAGGCGGCCCAGGTGGTCGGGTTCGACTCTGGCGGTGGCCTCGGTCTCGTACCAGGCCGGCTCGTCGTTGCTCATGGTGTTCCTTCGTCAGTGCGGGTTCGCCGGCGGATGAGGGTCAGCCCGCGGCGGGGGCGGCGAGGCGGGTGAGTGCGGCGCGCAGGAAGGGACTGGGGACCTGGTAGCCGCCCTCCTCGCGGAGCGGGGCGGGCCCGGCGGCGGCCGCCGGAGCTGCTGCCGCGGCGGACGCGGACGCCGGTTCGGCTGCTCCGGGCGCGTCGGGGTGGCCGCGTCGTGCGGCGGCGGACCGGGAGCGCTCCAGGTAGCTCTCGTCCGTGTCGCCCGTCGACTCACCTGGGCTGGAGCCGGCTTGACGAGCCGTCGTCTCGCCGGTCGGGGTGCCGCTGCTCGCGGTCTCGGTCGCGGTCTCGGTGGACGCCGCCGCCTCGGGGTCGGTGCCCGCGCCGAGCAGCACGCCGGCGAGCTGGTTGAGCATCGTCTGCTCGCTGGTGGGTGCGGCAGCGTCAGCGCCGACAGCGGCGGTCTCGGTGGCCGCGGCCTCGGGCGTCCCGAAGGTGCCTTCGGTGCGGGTGTCGTCCAGCCAGCGGCGGCGGGCGAGCTCCCGCTGCCGCTCGCGCGGGGCGGCTTCGCCGGCCTGGCCGAGGATGCCGGCATCCGTGGCCAGCAGCTCCTCCTCCTCCTCATCGGCGCCGAACCGGGTGGGGCTGAGGAAGCGGTTGCCCTTGCGGGCTTCCTTGCCGCCGCCGCGGCCGCCGCCGCCGGCCGCGCCGGGCATGTGACCGCCGGCCATGCCGCCGCCGGCCGCGCCACCGGCCCGGGCGGCGGCGCTGCCGCTGCCCGCACCGGAGCCGAAGCCGGAGCCGGCACCCGCACCGACGGCGCCGCTCGACCTGCCGACCGACGCCGCGCCGAGCCCGCCGGCGTGCGCGGTGGTGGTGCCCGTCCCGCCGCCGATGCCGCCTGCCCCGCCGCCGAACGCGCCGCCGCCACCGAACGCACTGCCGAGCGCGCTTCCCAGGCCGCCCGCGCCGCCGAACGGCGACAGCCCACCGGACCCGGAACCGCCCGCGCCGCCCAGACCGCCGCCGAGGCCACCGCCCAGACCGCCGCCCAGACCCGAGGCGGAGCCGTATCCTGAACCGCCGGCGCCGCCGCCGGCACCGAGGTCGGACAGCCCGGCGAGGTTCAGCGAGCTGTGGGAGGGGCTGACCGGCAGCGGGGTGAAGACCGGGGTTCCGTCACTCACTCCGGCGCCGCCACCGAAGTTCGCCATGGTGGGCGTCAGCGGCGTGAACGGCTTCAGCTTGGCCGTCTCCGCCCCGCCGCCACCGGTGCCGCCACCCGCACCGTCGAAGGATCCGCCGCCGAACGAACCGCCGCCACCGCCACCGCCGAACGCATCGGGAGCCGAGACGGCGCCCATGCTGAACGGAGCGGCGCCACCACCACCGCCACCACCGCTGCCGCCGCCGAACGCGTCCGGCGCGGAGACGGCACCCATGCTGAACGGAGCGGCACCGCCACCACCGCCACCACCGAACGCGTCCGGCGCGGATCCGGCACCGGCCGCGAAGGCCCCTGCCTGGAACGGCAGCCCCGTCGCCGGGTCGATCCCACCCGCAGCCCCTGCCTGGAACGGCAGCCCCGTCGCCGGGTCGATCCCACCCGCAGCCCCCGCTTGGAACGGCAGCCCCGTCGCCGGGTCGATCCCACCCGCAGCCCCTGCCTGGAACGGCAACCCGGTCGCCGGGTCGATCCCACCGGCCCGCGAGCCCAGCGGCCCGCCCGCGTAGCCGGGCGTGCCCACGCCGCCCGCACCGCCCGCACCGTCGGCGCCACCGGCGCCGCCGAGCGCGCAGGTCTTGCCCATCCCGGTCATGTCGCTGATGTGGCCGGCGCTCTTCCGGAGCATGCCGTCGACGCCGCTGCCGACCTGGTTGACGTACTGGTGGTACGTGGCGGCGGCCTGCTTGATGCCCTCGGACTGCGCGATGTCGTCGTTCTTGCCGGCCGGGTTCTGCTCGATGTACTCCTTGGCGTACTGGAGTTCGCGGATCATCTCGTTCTTGGTGCTGACGACCGCCTGGGCGGCGCCGTGCAGGCCCTGCGCGAGGCCGTTGCCGGCCTGCAGGGTGGTGGAGACGTGCGAGCCCTCACCTGCGGCGAACTTCTGCAGGTACTGCTGGAAGCTGTCGGCGGCGGGACCGGACATGCTGGCCATCGCGCGCTGCGCGGCCTGGGCGATCGCCTGGACGTGGGTGCCGGCGGCCTCGTTCCACTTGTCCCAGGCGGCGGCGAGCTGGGCGAGCAGCTCCTCGTCGCCGTCCGGGAAGGCGATGTCCTTGCCGTTCTCGTTGCTCTGCACGGTCTTGAGTACTTCGGCGAGGTCGGCCGGCAGCTCGATCATGGCGGGAAGCTCTCTGAGAGGGTGTCGGGTCGGTCCGGCGACGGCCGGCACCGGTGTGGTTCCGGTGACGGCCGTCGGATCGACCGACGTGGCGGTCGGTCGGACGTCGGAACGTCGGGGTCTGCTCGGATGGCGCTGCCTCGGCCGGTGCTGCTTCACGTCACATCGGCCGGGACGGTGTCGGACCAACCGACGCGGCATCAGGTGGCTCCGGTTCCGGAGAGAGCCACCGTTGCCCGGTCGGTCCGCAAGGTGTTACACGAACAGCGGGTTGGGATAGTCGTTGTAGTGCAGTTCCGGTGCGTCCGGGTCGTGGTAGGCGACCCCGGCGTCGGGGACGTCGACCGGGGCGATCGGCGCGGGCGGGGTGACCGGCCGGACGTCGTCCGGCAGCAGCAGCGGCCGCATGGGCGCGTCCGGCCGGACGAGGTGGTCCGGCCGTGGCTCACCGATCGACGCGGGGTGCACGGTCTGGGCGGTCAGCGGCTGGAGGGTGGTGTCCTCCGCCTGGCTGAGGGTCCGACCACTGACGGAGGCCGCGTGCACCTGTCCGCCGGACGGCAGGCCGGCCAGGCCCGGCACGGCGGCCACCGTGCCGCTCTCGCCGATCCGGGCCAGCTCGGCCGCGTGCTGCTGGTCGTTGGCCTCGTGGCGCGCGGCCATGATGGCCAGGTTGTCGCCCATCGCGGTGGCGTTCTGCATCAGTACCCGGATGCCCGCCATCACCTGCTCCTGGTGCTGGCCCAGGCCTCCGATCGAGGAGCCGGAGCCCTGCAGTGACTTCCCGAGCAGGTCGGCGCCGTAGACCGAGTCCTGAACCTGCTTGACGGCCGCCTCCAACTGGTTGGCCGGGCCTTCCAGTTCCTTCAGCAACCGCAAAATCGTCTTGGCGGACGACTGGACCTCGTCGAGGTCGATCCACACCGATTCATCGGCCATCCCTGTACACCCCTCCCGCTCTCACTGCCCCATGTGCGGGTGAACGAGGGTCTGCCGGGCCCCGGGCGACCGGGTGAGCAGCTGGTGCGGACGCGGTGCCACGGGCAGCGCCGCTCGTACCCACAGCTGCCGCACTCCCTCATTCTGTCCCATGACACTTGCTTTTCGCATGCGCATGACTAACGCCTTGTCAACTAATTTCCTCGCAAATCAGTCGATCGGATGATCCGGGTGGGTCACCGCAGGCCCGGAACGGCCTGGTCACGGCGGCGGGCCCCCACCCGCTCACGGCGACGGCCCGAATTCCGCGGCTCGGCGCCGGTGCGCGGTGGCGGCACGGGCCAGTCCGGCGGCGTCCTCGGCGTGCGCGAGGGCGCGCAGCACCTCCACGGTGGCCTCGTCGTACCCGAGGTGTTCGGCCTCGGCGAGCGCGGCCTGCAGTCGGGCGCGGGCCTCGGGATGCCGGCCGAGGGCGGTGAGCGCCTCACCGCAGGCGGTGTGCAGCCGGACGCGGCGGCCGCCGGGGGCCTCCTCGGCGGTCAGCTCCAGCCCGCGCCGGACGTGTTCGATGGCCTGCCGGGGGCGGCCGGTGTCCAGCAGGTGGCGGGCCAGGTGCTGGAGGGCGAGGGTGGCGGTGTGCCGGTGGCCGATGGCGAGGGCGATCTCCAGGGCCTGGGCGAGTCCGGCGTCGGCGGCGGCGGTGTTGCCGAGTTCCGACTGCACCAGGGCCAGGTTGATCAGCGCGACCGCCCGGCCGACCTGGTTTCCGGCCCGCAGGGCGAGGTCGGCGGCCGGGGCGAGGCAGATCTGTGCCTCCGGGAGGCGGCCGTTGGAGACCAGCACCCAGCCGAGCAGGGCCCGGACCTGGCTCTCCCCGTCGGGCTCGCCGGATTCGACGGCTGCCTCCAGCGCGTGCTCCAGCTGCGGCACCCAGCCGTCCCGGACCTGGCGCACGATCAGCGGCCACTGGGTGAGCGCCAGTCGCCAGGCCCGGCCGGGGTCGGAGGTGGCGATCAGCTGGGCGAGGGTCTCGCGGTGCGCGCCGAGCCAGGCCAGCGCCTCCGCAGCGGTGGCGAACTCGGCGGTGGCACGCGGCCGGTGAGCGTCGGGGGTGAGGACGAAGCAGGACTGGCTGCCGGGTTCGGCGGCTGCGGCGGCACCCAGGCCGGTGTAGAGGTACTGGTCGGCGAGGCGCCGCCTGGCCAGCCGCTGTTCGACGGGCCCGGCCTGGGCGCTCAACTCCCGGGCGTACAGCCAGACCAGGTCGTGCAGGGTGTACCGGCCGCCGTCGGTCTCGCCGATCAGGTGCGCGGCGGCGAGTTGTTCGAGGGCTTCGGCGGCGGCGCACGGGTCCAGGTCGCCGAGCGCGGCGGCGGTGTAGGCGTCGACCACCGGGCCGGGGTGGAAGCCGAGGGTGCGGAACAGCCGGGCCGCGGGCGGGGCCAGCAGCTCGTAGGAGAGCCGCAACGCGCCGGTCACGCTGACCTCGTCGGTGGCGAGCCGGGCGAGCCGGCGCTGTTCCGGGCGGAGTCGGCCGACCAGGTCGGCGACCTCGCCGCGCGGGTCGGCGGCGATCCTGGCGGCGGCGATCCGCAGGGCGAGCGGCAGGCCGCCGCAGAGCACGGCGAGCTCGCGGGCGGCGGCGGGTTCGACGGCGATCCGGGCCGGTCCGAGCACCCGGGCGAGCAGCGCGGTGGACTCGTCCTGGTCGAGCACGGGGACCGGGACGGGGCGGGCGAGTTCGGAGACCAGCAGGCCGAGCATCCGGTGCCGGCTGGTGACCACGGCGACCGCGTCGGCGCCGCCGGGCAGCAGGGGGCGGACCTGCGCGGGGTCCCGGGCGTTGTCGAGCACCACCAGCACCTTGCGGCCGGTGGTGAGCCGCCGGTAGAGCGCGCTGCGGGCGGCGGCGCCGGCCGGCACGTCCTTCCGGGCGACCCCGAGCGCGGCGAGGAACTCGGCGAGCACCTCGCAGGTCTCGCGTTCGGGGCGGTCGCTGAAGCCGCCGAGATCGGCGAAGAGCAGGCCGTCGGGGAAGCGCACGGCGTTGCGGTGCGCCCAGGACAGGGCGAGGGCGGTCTTGCCGACCCCGGCCGGCCCGGTGACCAGGGCGATGGCGCCGTCCGGGCCGCTGCGGGCGGCGGCGGCGAGGGCGGCGAGTTCGGCCTCCCGCCCGTGGAATCCCCTCGGTGCGCGGGGCAGCAGGTCGACGGCGGGCAGCGGGTCGGGTTCGGCCCGGCGCTGCTCCGGCACCCGGAGCACGTTCTCCGGCAGCTGAGCTGACGGCACGCCGGCTCCCACGACGGCCACCTCGCCGCGCAGGATCCGCTCGTAGGCGGCGTTCAGGGCCCGGCCGGGGTCGACGCCGAGCCGGTCGGCCAGCGACTCGCGGGTGCGGTGGTACCAGTCGAGGGCGTCGGACTGCCGCCCGGCCCCGAACAGGGCCAGCATCAGCGCGGAGACCAGCGACTCGCGCAGCGGATGAGCCACCGTCTCCGCGCGTAGAATTTCTGCGGCCCGAGCCGGCTCGCCGAGCAGCAGGTAGTGCTCGGCGAGGGTCTCCACCGCCGCGAGCCGGTTCTCCTCCAGGCTCTGGCGCCATGCCTCCAGCGGCGGGCTGGCCACGGTGCCGGTCAGCGCCGGACCGCGCCACAGCGCCAGCGCCCGCTCCAGGGCGTCCACCACGTCGGCGGACCGCTGCTCGGCGCGGGCGGCGGCCACCAGCTCGTCGAACTGCTCGACGTCCACCAGCCCGTCCGGCAGGTGCAGGGTGTAGGCGTCCCCGGCCGTGGCCAGCAGCACCCCGTGCCGGTCGGCCTGCGCCTCGGCGAGGAGCGCCCGCAACCGCGAGACGTGGCTCTGCACCACGGTGCGGGCGTTGGCGGGCGGCGCCGCGATCCACAGCGCCTCGGTCAGCTGGGCGACCGAGACGGCGCGGTTGCGGCGCAGCAGCAGGACGGTGAGCAGGCTGCGCCGCTTCTCCGGTCCGAGCCGCAGCTCCCCGTCCACGCCGTCCGCCGAGACCGCACCGAGCAGCCGGAACTTCACCGCTTCCCCCCGTGCGAATCCTTGGTACGTACAGGTGAAGGAGCTTAACTCAACGTCATGAACGCGAAGTGACCGGCCGGGGATCTTGGACCGTCAGAGAGACACCGCTCCGGCCGGGGTGACGACCCGCAGTCCCGCCTCGTCGAGGTCGATCGCCAACGGTGCGCCCTCCAGCGCGGCTTCGTTCAGCAGGGTGCCGCTCGCCAGGTGCCACAGGCGCAGCGTACCGGCGGTGTCGCCGGCAGCCAGCAGCGCCTCGCCGTCGAACTCCCGGGACACCAGCGAGCGGACGGCCGCGCCGCCGCCGGTGAGCTGCGCGGTGCGGCTGCCGTTCTCGACCGACCAGACCAGCACGGTGCCGTCGGCCGCCCCGGCGATCACCACCGGGCTTCCGCCCAGTTCGCCGAAGGCCAGCACCTCGGCGGGCTGCGCCAGACCCTCGCAGACCGGCCCGGCCGCACCGGAGCCGCCGTGCCAGAGCCGCACCGTCAGGTCGGCGCCGACGGTGGCCAGGATGTGGTGACCGCCGGCCCGGGTGACGGCCAGCGCGGTGGTCCCGGCATGGCCGGTGGCGAAGCGCAGCCGGGGCTCGCCGGTGGCGGCGTCGCGGACCGCGACCACCCCGTCCCGCCCGGCGGAGACCAGCAGCGGCGACTCGTCGGCGGTGAACGCCAGTCCGGCGACCGGCCCGGCGTGCGGGATGGGCAGCGGGTACGGGCTACCGTCGCGCAGCACGTGGCCACGGACCGACCCGGCGACGGTGCCGGAGACCAGCAGCGGCCCGTCCGGACCGTCGGCGGCGACGTCCAGCGAGTGCACCGGCCCGCCGTCGGCGGCCACCTCCAGCAGCTGGGTGGCCGTCAGGGCGTCCCAGGACACCATGGTGCCGTCGCCGAACCCGGCCACCAGCACGGCCCGGCCGGCCAGTTCGGCCCCGATCAGGGCGGTGACCGGCGTGCCGGTGCGGCCCAGCGGGACGGGCGTCTCGCGGGCGGTTCCGGTGGCGGCGTCCCAGGCGGTGATCCGCCCGTGCTCGTCGCCGACCAGCAGGCGGGCGCCGTCGGCGGCCAGCGCGGTCAGCCACTCCCCGGCGGGCCAGCCGCGCAGCGGGCGGCCGTCGTAGACGTCCCAGGTGCGCACGGTGCCGTCCAGCGCGCAGGAGGCCAGCACCGGGCGGCCGTCCAGGTCGAGGAAGGCCAGGCCGGTGACGGTGCCGGTGTGGCCGTCGAGTTCGGCGACGAGCTGGCCGGTGGCGAGGTCCCACAGCCGGATCCGGCGGTCCTGGCCGGCCGAGGCGAGCACCGCCTGGTCGGCGATCGACAGCACGGCGAGGACGCGGACCTCGCCGCGGTGGCCGACCAGCAGGTGCAGTTGCTCGCCGTCGGCGGCGTTCCACACCCGGACGCTGCCGTCGGGCGAGGCCGCGGCCAGCAGGTCGAGCCCGGCGCAGCGGGCCGCGCGCAGCACGGTCGCGCCCTGGCCGCCGGCGGCCAGGGCTCCCAGTACCCGGCCGTTGTCGGCGCGCACCGCCCGCAGGTCGCCGGACTGGCCCGCCGAGAACGCCACCGGGATGTCCCGGATCACCGCGGCGGCCACCGCCTGGGCGCCCTCGCCGCCGGTGGTACCGTACGCGACCTGCCCGGTGGCGGCGTCCCACACCTGTACCGAGCCGTCCGCGCCGCCGACCGCGAACAGCGAACGCCCGGCGGCCTCGCCGAGCGCCACGGCGGTGGACAGCAGGCCCGCGTCGGCGTCCGAACCGCCCAGCGACTCGGCGTCGTCGAGCGCGGTCAGCCCGAACGAGCCGTCCGTGTCGACCAGGGCGTACGCGGCCCGGCCGCCGACCGTGCCGACCGCGGCGGCGGTGCGGGCGCCGTGGACGGCGGGGTCGGCGAGCGCCAGCGCGCCGGGCAGCGCGGCGGGGGCGCCGGGCTCGGCGAGCAGCTGGTCGAGCAGGGCCTCCAGCGTGGCGGCCGAGGCCGGGACGGGCGCCGCCGTCCCGTCGGTCCACTGCCGGTCGGGGTGGCCGGGCTGCCCGAGGACGGTCAGCCGCCGCGCCGTGGCCGGCTCCTCGACGGGCGCGGGCGCCTCACCCCATCCTCCCAGCACCCGTCGCACCAGCGCACCGTCGACCCTCCCGGTCCGCTCGCCGCCGCCGTCCGCCCCGCGCGCGCGGAACGTGCCGTCGGCGGTGATCAGCAGCTCGCCGCGGCCGCCGGCCTCCAGCCGGACACTTCCTGACATGTCATTACTCCCAGTTCACTGGTGGGCAGTTGCCTGCCCGTCCCGTTGCCCGTTTCGTTGCCCGAGGTTCGTCCCCGGGTCCGCACCCGGATGCTCGTCGGCGCTCGTCACCGTGGTCAACACAGGTCGCCGGGGACGAGGGTGGCGTGCACCGCGTCGTGCAGCCGCTGGGTACGGGAGCTGCGGAACAGCTCCGGACGGTACCCGGCCCGGCGGAACCCGATCGCGGCGCCCATCACCTGGCTCGGCATGTTGTCGGCAGCGGCGAACGCGTCGATCCGGCGCAGGCCCAGCCGCTCGAAGCCGAACCGGCAGGCCAGCCGCAGCGCGCCGGTGGCGGTCCGCATCCGGCGGTGTTCCGGCAGCAGCCACATGGTCACCTCGGCGCTGTCGTCCGCCGCGTCCAGGTTCACCAACTCGGCCCATCCGACCGGCTCTTCGTCCAGATCAACGGCGAAGTACGCGGCCCGGTTCTCGGCCCACAGCAGGGGCGGGATCTCGGCCAGCCAGCGCTCGGCGGCCGCCACGTCCAGATGCGGGATCACCGCCTGCAGGAACTCCCGCACCAGCGGATCCCGCGTTCCCCGGAACACCAGCGGCGCATCCCCCACCACCGGCCGGCGCAGCACCAGCCCGCCCGCCCGCAGCGGCTCATCCCCGACGGCGGCGAGCGCCCGCATCGCTCCCCCTGATGGCAGTCCCTCGTTCCCCGACGTTCCCGCCGCCCACGGGCACGCCCCGACACCGCCGGAGTCCGCCCGTTCCACCCGTCACGGGGTTGAACGGCGCGCTCAGTCAACCACACTCCACCCCTGTTTCCGCACGTCAGCCGGACGTTAGTCAAACGTGAGCACGCCGCCCCCTGGCGGCGGGGTGACGGCGCGGGCGAGCCGGTCCACGGCGGGCCCGCCCACGTCGTACCACCGGACCGCCACCGCCACTGGGCGCCGCCACCGACTTCACCGGCTACGACGACGGGATCACCGCCGGCTACCGGAACGGCACCTGCTACGAGCAGAAGGTCACCCCCCGCGCACCGCCGACGCACCCTCCGTCCGCACCGACGCCCGGCCGGCTCCTACGCCTCACCCCTCCAGCACGACGTCGTCAAGATCAAGCTCCACGCCCGGAGACTGCCCCTCGCCTCCCACGTCCTCCGGCAGGGCCGCGATGCCGCCCGAGGACGCGATGGCGGTCCCACCACCCACCTCCCGGCGACGGAGCCCCGTCGTCCGGTTCACAGGGGGAGCTGCAGGCACCCGGCCCGGCCTGCGGAGGCGGCCCCGCGTTGCGGTGGGGTAACGCTGCCGCAACTTCCCCTTGACCGGGTATCGGCGCGATTGCATACTCACTTCCCGGCGGTTAATCGATTGAATGAACGTGAGCGAGGTGCGGACGGCTATGGCGCGGGTGCGGATGTCCGATGTCGCCGCTGCGGCGGGTGTCTCGACCGCCACGGTGTCGCTGGTGCTCAGCGGCGCCGGCGGCGAGCGCATCTCGGCGCAGACCCAGGCGAAGGTCCGGGAGGCGGCCGAGGCGATCGGCTACGCGCCCAACTCGGTGGCCCGGAGCCTGCGGACGCAGAAGACCCGGATGATCGGGCTGCTCTCGGACACCATCGCGACCACGCCGTTCGCCGGCCGGATGCTGGCGGGCGCGAACGACGCGGCCCGCGAGCACGGGCACCTGATGGTGCTGGTGGACACCGACGGCGACCTGGCGCAGGAGCGGCAGGCGATCGAGGCACTGACCGGGCAGCGGGTCGACGCGATGATCTACGCCCGGATGTGGCACCAGGTGGTGGACGCCCCGACCGGTCTCGCCGAGGGCAGCGTCTTCCTGGACTGCCGCCCCGCGGACGGAGGCTGGCCGGCCGTGGTGCCGGACGACCGGGACGGCGGGGTGGCCGCGACCCGGGAGCTGGTGGCCGCCGGGCACCGGCGGATCGCCTACCTGGACGCCCCGGCCGGCAGCGGCGTGGTCGCCTCGGAGCTGCGCCACCAGGGGTACCTCCAGGTGCTGGCCGAGGCCGGCATCACCCCGGACCCGGCCCTGCACGTGCGGGCGGAGACCGACGCGGGTGGTGGGCGGGCCGCCGCCGGGGCGCTGCTCGACCTGCCGGCCGAGGTCCGGCCGACCGCGCTGTTCTGCTTCAACGACCGGATGGCGATGGGCGCCTACACCGCGGCCCACCGGCGCGGTCTGCGCATCCCGCAGGACCTCTCGGTGGTCGGCTACGACGACCAGCAGTTGATCGCCGCCGAACTCGACCCGCCGCTGACCACCCTCGCCCTGCCGCACTACGAGATGGGGCGCTGGGCGATGGAGGTGGCGCTCGGGAAGCGGCAGGCCGACCCGGCCGAGCCGTACCGGATGCGGTGCCCGGTCATCCGCCGGGACTCCGTGGGTCCGCCGCCGCCTCAGCGGGCGAGCCGGTAGCGGCGGCGGACCCCTCGCAGTACTTCCAGCACACGGCAGTTGGCGCTGCCGTTCGGCTGGGCAACCACACGGCAGCTGGCGCTTGCCGTTTCACTCGGGGCCGGCTTGGCGGTCGGCCCCCGGAAAGGGACCTCTGTGCGCAATCCCCTCGCGATGGTAGCAGCGGCGAGCCTGCTCGGGACGGTCGCGCTGACCGGCTGTGCCAAGGCCGGCCACGACGGCGCGTCCTCCGACGGCGGACCGACCCAGATCACCATGTGGACCCACTCTGCGGGCAACCCCGGCGAGCTGGCCGTCTACAAGAAGATCATCGACGACTTCAACGGCTCGCAGGGCAAGTACGAGGTCGTCCAGCAGAACTTCCCGCAGGGCTCGTACAACGACGCGGTCACCGCGGCCGCCGCCGCCCGCAAGCTGCCCTGCCTGCTGGACATGGACGGCCCGATCATGCCGAACTGGGCCTGGGCCGGCTACCTCCAGCCGCTCGACCTGCCGAGCAGCCTCACCGATTCGCTGCTGCCCACCGCCGTCGGCACCTACAAGGGCAAGATCTACTCGGCGGGCTACTGGGACGCGGCGCTGTCGGTCTTCGCCCGGAAGTCGGTGCTGGAGAAGAACGGCATCCGCATTCCGACCGTCGAACAGCCCTGGACGCTCGCCGAGTTCGACGCCGCGATCGGCAGGCTGAAGAGCGCCGGCTACCAGACCCCGCTCGACCTCGGAGCGGCCGACAAGGGCGAGTGGTGGAGCTACGCCTACTCACCGATGCTGCAGAGCGCCGGCGGCGACGAGATCGACCGCACCGGCCTGAAGACCGCCGAGGGCGCGCTCAACGGGCCGGACGCGGTCTCGTTCTTCAACTGGTTCCAGAAGGCGTTCAAGAACGGCTGGGCGAACAGCAACGGCCCGGTCGGCAACCAGAACTTCATCGACGACAAGGTGGCGCTCAGCTACACCGGCGTGTGGAACGCCGAGGAGGCGCTGGCCAAGGTCGGCTCCGACCTGCTGATCCTCCCGCCGGTGGACTTCGGCAGGGGACCGAGGATCGGCGGCGGCTCCTGGCAGTGGGGCCTCTCGGCCGGCTGCGGCACGGACCAGTCCGAAGGCGCGCGCGCCTACCTGAAGTTCAGCTTCCAGGACAAGTACCTCACCGAGTTCTCGGACAGCCAGGTGGTCATTCCCGCCACGGCCGGCGCCACCGCCGCCTCCAAGTACTTCGGCCAGGACGGCGCGCTGCGCCAGTTCGCCGTCCTGTCGCAGAAGTTCGCCCTCGCCCGGCCCGCCACCCCCGGCTACCCGGTGGTCTCCAGCAGCTTCGAGAAGGCTGCCAAGGACATCATGAACGGCGCCGACGTCAAGCCGACCCTGGATGCCGCCGTGAAGGCGATCGACAGCGACATCAAGTCGAACAACAGCTACGGCAACTGACGCAGCGGCGAGCGGTGGCCGGGCGGCGTCCAGCGCCGGCCGGCCACCGGAAAGGCGTGACCCATGACGGCGACCCTCCGCCTCGACACCCCGACCGATCCCGGCCGGGAAGAACCCCGATCCGCCCCCGCACCCGCCGGCCGGCCCCGCAAGCGGCCCGGTACCGCCCGCCGCGGTGAAGCCCGGGCCGGCCTGGCGATGGCCCTCCCGGCGATCGTGCTCCTGCTGGCCTTCCTGATCGTGCCGGTGCTGCTGGGCTTCGCCCTGTCGTTCACCAACGCCCGGCTGATCTCCCCGGAGCCGACGCGCTTCACCGGCCTCGACAACTTCGTCCGCGCGTTCACCGTCGACCCGACCTTCTTCCGGTCGCTGCTCAACACCTTCGCCTTCGCGGCGGTGGTCGTCCCGGTGCAGGCGGGCTTCGGCCTGTTCCTGGCCCTGCTGGTCAACCAGAAGATCCGCGGCGTCACCGCGTTCCGGGTGATCTTCTTCATCCCGGTCGTGACCTCGATCGTCGTCGTCTCGATCCTGTGGAAGTTCATGTACCAGCCGGACGGCCTGGTGAACTCCTTCATCAACTCGATCACCTTCGGCGCCTGGCAGGGCACCGCCTGGCTGAACAACCCGAACACCGCGCTGCTCGCGATCATCGTGCTGTCGGTCTGGCAGGCCGTCGGCTTCCACATGCTGATCTGGCTGTCCGGCCTGCAGACCATCCCGGAGGAGCTCTACGAGGCGGCCCGGATGGACGGCGCCGGCACCTGGCGCCAGTTCAAGGACGTCACCTGGCCGTGCCTGCGCCCGACCAGGGTCTTCGTCCTGATCACCATCACCATCGCCGCGCTCGGCCTGTTCGTGCAGATCGACGTGATGACCCAGGGCGGCCCGATCGACTCCACCTCCACCCTGGTCTACCACGCGGTGCTCACCGGCTACCGCCAGCAGCAGATCGGGTACGGCTCGGCCCTGTCGCTGATCTTCTTCGTGATCGTGCTCGTCATCGCGCTGATCCAGCGCCACCTCACCCGCGACAAGGACTGACCCATGGCCGAGAACGTACGCGCGCCGCGGGCGCGCACCGACCTGAGCGAGCGGCAGTCGCGCCGGCGCCGCCGGATCTGGTCCTACCTGGTCCTGGTCGGCCTGGCGGTGTTCTTCCTGTTCCCGCTGGTGTTCATGTTCGTCTCCAGCCTCAAGCCGGACGGGCAGCTGCTCTCCGACATCGGCGGCTGGCGGGCCTTCCTCCCGGTCGGCGACATCAGCCTCCACAACTACGGCGCCGTCTTCGACCGGGTGCCGGTCGGCCGGTTCCTGCTCAACTCGCTGCTCGTGACGGTGGCGATCGTCGGCCTCGGACTGGTCGTGAACTCGATGGCCGGCTTCGCCCTGTCCCGGCTGCGCTGGCGCGGCCGCGGCCTGGTCCTGAGCGTCGTCATCGCCACCCTGATCGTCCCGTTCGAGACCATCGCGGTGCCCCTGGTGTACTGGGTCGCGCACCTGCCGATCCTGTTCCTCCAGGACGGCGCCGTGGTGTGGGACATCGGCTGGCTCAACAGCTACCAGGTGCAGATCATCCCGTTCGTCGCGAACGCCTTCTCCGTCTTCCTGTTCAGCCAGTACTTCTCGACCATCCCGACCTCGCTCGACGAGGCCGCCCGGATCGACGGCGCCGGCTGGTTCACCATCTACCGCAGGATCGTCGTGCCGCTCTCCGGCCCGGCGTTCGCCACCGTGGCGATCCTGACCTTCCTGCCCGCCTGGAACCAGTACCTGTGGCCCACCATGGTGGTCCAGGACGAGAAGCTCCGGCCCGTCATGGTCGGCATGCAGTACTTCTTCCAGGACAACCCGGCCTGGGGCGAGGTCATGGCGTACACGTCGATGATCACCCTGCCGGTACTGGTGGTCTTCCTCGCCTTCCAGCGCGCCTTCGTCAGCAGCGTCGCCGCGAGCGGCGTCAAGGGCTGACCGCTCCCCCACCGTGTGCCGACCCCGCCGCCGTCCACGCCGCGGCCGGGTCCCCCACGCCTGCCTCCGAAAGGCCACGCATGTTCACGCTGCCCGACTCCTGGGTGTGGGACTTCTGGTTCGCCGACGACGGCGAACGCCACCACCTGTTCTTCCTGTACGCCTCGCGCGCCCTGCACGACCCCGAGGCCCGGCACTACCGCGCCTCGATCGGCCACGCCGTCTCCACCGACCTGCGGAACTGGACCCGGGTCCCCGACGCCCTGGTCCGCGCCGACGCCCCCGCCTTCGACGACCTCGCCACCTGGACCGGCTCGGTGGCCCGGCACCCCGACGGCACCTGGTTCCTCTTCTACACCGGCTCCACCCGCGCCCCCGACGGCAAGAACGTCCAGCGGATCGGCTACGCCACCTCCACCGACCTGACCACCTGGCACAAGGCGGGCGCCAACCCGGTGCTGAGCGCCGACGCCGCCTGGTACGAGACCCTCGACACCGGGCAGTGGCACGACGAGGCGTTCCGCGACCCGTGGGTGTTCCCCGATCCGGACGGCGACGGCTGGCACATGCTGGTCACCGCCCGGGCCACCACCGGACCGGCCTTCGAACGCGGCGTGGTCGGCCACGCCGTCTCCGCCGACCTGCGGCACTGGGAGCTGCGCCCGCCGCTGTCCGCGCCCGCCGCACACGGCTTCGGCCAACTGGAGGTCACCCAGACCGAGATCGTCGACGGCAAGCCCCTGCTGCTCTTCTCCTGCCTCGCCGAGCACGCCTCCGAGACCCGCCGTGCCACCGGCACCCGCGGCGGCATCTGGGCCGCCCCCGCCGCGAGCCTGCTCGGCCCGTTCGACATCGGCGCCGCCCGGCAGGTCACCGACGACCGCTACTACAGCGGCAAGCTGGTCCGCCGCCGCGACGGGTCCTGGGTCCTGACGGGCTTCCACCACACCGGCCCCGACGGCTCTTTCGCCGGCGGCGTCAGCGACCCGATGCCGGTCTCCTGGGACGGACACCGACTGACCGTCGAGGGCCTGCCCGACCCCGCCGGGCGCGAGCTCACCGAAGCCGCCCCGGCCTGCTGAGCCGATCTCCCCTCCCCCACAACACCCCCACCCCACCCCACCCGACAGTCCAGGAGTCGAGCATGACCCCACGCTCCTCGCTCCACCCCCTGCGGCTCGGCCTCGCCGCGCTGTTCGGCCTCGTGCTGACCGCCGCCGCCGTCGTCGCCCCGGGCCCGGCCGCCCCCACCGCGGCCCGGGCGGCGGCGGCGGACAGCCGCCGGTCCGTCTACCACTTCACCGTGCCGGACCACTGGAAGAACGACCCGCAGCGGCCGGTCTGGTCCAACGGCGCGTTCCACTACTACTACCTCTACAACGCCGACTACGGGCAGGCCATCGGCACCGCCTGGCGGCAGGCCACCAGCACCGACAACGTGGCCTTCCACGACCAGGGCGTCGCCGCGCCGAAGCAGACCAACGCCAACTACGACCTGTGGTCCGGCTCCGCCGTCGTCGACACCGACGGCACCGCCGGGTTCGGCGCCGGCGCCGTCGTCATGATGGTCACGCAGATGGACCACCCCACCCCCGCCCAGATCGCCGACGCCTCCGGCCCGCAGGCCCAGTTCCTCTGGTACTCCACCGACGGCGGACGCAACTTCCGCCCCTACGGGGACACCCCCGTCCTCCCCAACGGCGGCCGCAAGGACTTCCGCGACCCCAAGCTGGTCTGGGACTCCGCCCGCCACCGCTGGGTCGCCCTGCTCGCCGAGGGCACGAGGATCAGCTTCTGGACCTCGCCCGACCTCAAGAACTGGACCTGGGGGTCCCAGTACACGAACTCCGGCCTGGGCACCCTCGAATGCCCCGACCTGTTCCAGCTCCGCGCCGACGACGGCACCCTCCACTGGGTGATGGGCGCCAGCGCCAACGGCTACCTCATCGGCGACCCCAACACCTACGCCTACTGGACCGGGAGCTTCGACGGCACCGCCTTCACCCCCGACACCGCAGCCCCGCAGTGGCTCGACCACGGCTTCGACTGGTACGCCGGCGTCACCTGGGAGGACCCCGCCGCCCCGCTCGACCGCCGGTACGCCACCGCCTGGCTGAACAACTGGACGTACCCGTACACCACCCCGACCTGGGCCGCCGACGGCTTCAACGGCACCGACGCGATCACCCGCGAGCTCACCCTGAAGCACTACGCCGACGGCTACGCCCTGGCCTCCCGCCCGACACCCGCCCTCGACCTGCACGCCTCCAGGACCACCGACCTGGGCACCGTGCAGGTGAACGGGCTCACCACCCTGCCGTACCACGGCACCGCGTACCGCCTGGACGCCGACGTCAGCTGGAGCACCCTGGACAACCTCGGCGTCCAACTGCGGGTCTCCCCCGACGGCACCAGGCACGCCGACGCCGGGATCCACCACGACTTCAGCTTCCTGAACCGCCGTCAGACCGGCAACCCCTCGGCCGACGGCTCCCACCTGGAGTCGCACGCCCCCTGGGACCCGGCCAGGACCAGCGCCCACCTGACCGTCCTGGTGGACCGCACCAGCGTCGAGTACTTCGTCGACGACGGCCGCCACGTGCACTCCGACGAGGTCTTCGCCGACCCCGGCGACG
The DNA here is from genome assembly GCF_042669755.1 of Kitasatospora sp. NPDC057223. NCBI lineage: Bacteria > Bacillati > Actinomycetota > Actinomycetes > Kitasatosporales > Streptomycetaceae > Kitasatospora > Kitasatospora sp. NPDC057223. Next base: position 63,288 of record NZ_JBHUWW010000033.1, read on the forward strand.
ACGGGCTCAAGCTGTTCACCAGCGGCGGCGCCGCCACCTTCGCCCACCTCACCGTCACCGAGTACACCGACCTCGCCCAGCGGCCCGCCCGGCTGCTCGCCGACTTCGAAGGCGGCGCCTACGCCCCCGGCTGGAGCGCCACCGGCGATCTCACCGGCACCGCCCCGACCACCGAACAGCTCCCCGGCTCCGTCGGAGCCGCCGTCCTCGACACCTTCGCCGGCCGCGACAGCGCCACCGGTACCCTCACCTCACCGGCCTTCACCATCGACCGCGCCACCCTGCACCTGCTCGTCGCCGGCGGCAACCACCCGCTCGGCATCCCCGGCGCGACCAGCGTCAACCTGCTGGTCGACGGACAACCGGTACGCACCGCCACCGGCGACGGCAGCGGCACCCTGCGGCCCGTCGACTGGGACCTGAGCGGCCTCCAGGGCCGCACCGCCCAGCTCCAGGTCCTCGACGACGCCACCGGCGCCTGGGGGCACCTGATGGTCGACCAGGTCGTCCTGAGCGACTGACCACCGCGCGGGCGGCGCCACCCGGCGC
>NZ_JBHUWW010000034.1:0-63627 GCF_042669755.1 Kitasatospora sp. NPDC057223
GCCCCGCACTTCACGTGCGGGGCGCCGCTTTTGCATGCCCGCCCAACTTATTGACAGGACCGAGCCGGGCTCTCTAGTGTCCGGCCATGGATGCGACCAGAGTTCATACTCATGAACCTGGATGGCGGCGGACCGCCGCCCGCACCACGCCCTGGCGCGACCACCCGCGCACCGCCCCCGCATCCGGCGCCCGCGCACCACGCGCCGCATCCCTCCAGGACGAGGAGCCCAGCCATGCGCGTCTCCCGATCGATCCGGCCGGCCGGCACCCTGCTCACCGCCACCGCCCTCTGCCTCGGCCTCGCCGTCGTCTCCGCACCCGGCGCGGCCGCCACCACCGGCACCGGCCACGCCGTGCTCGGCGCCAAGGACGGCTGGGGCTCGGCCACCACCGGCACCACCGGCGGCAGCCGGGCCGACGCCGCACACACCGTGACGGTCCGGACCCGGGCGCAGCTGGTCGCCGCACTCGGCGGCACCAACTCCACGAACGGTTCCAACGCCACCCCGAAGATCATCTACGTCGCGGGCACCATCGACCTCAACTCCGACGACTCCGCCAGGCACCTGAGCTGCGAGGACTACAGCACCGACGGATACACCCTGGCGGCCTACCTCGCCGCGTACGACCCCGCGGTCTGGGGCACCGCGGCGGTGCCCTCCGGTGCCCAGGAGGACGCCCGCGATGCCTCGCAGAAGATCCAGGCCGACAAGGTCCAGATCAACGTGGGGTCCAACACCACGATCGTCGGCGTCCACGGCGGCCGGCTGCTCGGCGGCGGCCTGATGGTGAAGAACGTCGACAACGTCATCATCCGCAACCTCACCGTCGAGGACGCCGCCGACTGCTTCCCGCAGTGGGACCCGACCGACGGCGCCACCGGCAACTGGAACTCGGAGTACGACGCCGTCGCGCTCTACAACGCCACCCATGTCTGGGTGGACCACAACACCTTCACCGACGGCGCCAACCAGGACTCCGCCCAGCCGCTCTACTACGACCGGCCGTACCAGGTCCACGACGGCCAGCTGGACATCACCAAGGGCGCCGACCTCGTCACCGCGTCCTGGAACGTCTTCAAGGACCACGACAAGACCAACCTGGTCGGCAGCAGCAACAACTCGCCCGTCGACTCCGGCCACCTGCGGGTCACCTTCCACCACAACTTCTGGCAGAACACCGTCCAGCGCTCGCCCCGGGTGCGCTACGGCCAGGTCGACGTCTACAACAACTACTACGCCCCCGAGTCCGGGGACTTCGAGTACGCCCTCGGCGTCGGCAAGTTCTCGCAGATCGTCGCCGAGGCCAACTACTTCAGGCTGCCCTCCGACATCGCCGCCGCCAAGCTGATCTACAACTGGGGCGGTACCGCGCTGACCGACTCCGGCAACCTCGTCAACGGCAGGGCCACCGACCTGATCGGCGCGTTCAACGCCGCCAATCCGACCACGCCGCTCGCCGCCGGCGCGGGGTGGACGCCCACCCTGCGCGCCCAGGTCTCCCCCGCCCGCGCCGTCCCGTGGCTGGTCAGCGCCCTGGCCGGAGCCGGCCGCCTCTGATCCGCCGCTGGTCCGGCCGTGACCGGCCCCTGATCCGCACCGCCCCCACGGGCCCCGGCGCACCCACCGCGCCGGGGCCCGCCCCCGCCCGCCCGGCACCCGCCACCTCCAGGGAGAGCCGCCATGCCCCTGCCCCGCCGCAGCGTCCTGCTGGGCGCCACCGCCGCCTTCAGCCTCGCCCTGACCGGCCCCGCCCGGGCCGCTGCGAAGCCGCCCTTCGGCCCGTACGGCTCCCCGGCGGCCCGCCGCGACTCCCGTACGTCGTACGTCGACCCGGCCGGACGCGGCGACCACCGCACCCTGCAGGCGGCCGTCGACGCGAGCACGCCGGAAGGCGGCTGGACGATCGTGCTGGCTGCCGGGACGTACCGGGAGCGGGTCCTCGTCCCGCCGTCCCGCCCGTCCCTCACCCTGCTCGGTGCGACCGGCCGGCCCGCCGACACCGTGATCGTGCACGACACCGCCGCCGGCACGCCGAAGCCCGGCGGCGGCACGTACGGGACGACCGGCAGCGCGAGCGTCACGCTGCAGGCCGACGGCCTCACCGCCCGTGACCTCACCTTCGCCAACGACTGGCTGCGCGCCGCGAATCCCACCGTGACCGGCACCCAGGCCGTCGCCGTGAAGGTCACCGGCGACCGCTGCGCCTTCCACAACTGCCGCTTCCTCGGCCACCAGGACACCCTCTACGCGGACTCGGCGAACCTGGCCGCCTTCGCCCGGCAGTACTTCGACCGCTGCTACGTCGAGGGCGACGTCGACTTCGTGTTCGGCCGCGCCACCGCCGTCCTGGACCGCTGCGAACTGCGCACCCTCAAACGGGACGTGACCTTCACCCCGGAGGGCTTCGTGTTCGCGCCCAGCACCGCCCGCGCCAATCCGCACGGGTTCCTGGCGCAGCACTGCCGGTTCACCAGCACGGCCGCCCCCGGCGCCTTCCGGCTCGCCCGCCCCTGGGTGCCGAGCAGCGACCCCACCGCCCACCCGATGCTGACCGTCCGCCGGAGCACGATCGGCGCCGGCATCAACGCCCCGGCGCCGTACGCCGACATGTCCGCCTCCTACCCCTGGCAGCAGCAGCGCTTCGCCGAGTACGCCAACGACGGGCCGGGCGCGGTGGTCACCGTCCCGGCCGAACGGCCCCGGCTGACCAGGGCGCAGGCCGCGCTGCACACCCGCGAGACCTACCTGACCGGCAGCGACGGCTGGACCCCCTGGGCCTGCTGACGCCTCCCACCGAATCGGAGACCGACCCATGACCGCACTCAGCCGACGCCGGTTCGCCGCCGTGGCCACCGCCGCACCGCTGCTCGCCGCGCTCCCCCTCGCCGCTGCCGGGAGGGCCGAGGCGGCGGGCCGCCGGACGACCGTGTTCGTGGCCGGCGACTCCACGGCCTCCGTCTACGCCGGCGACCTCGCGCCCAGGGCCGGTTGGGGCCAGGCCCTGCCGGTGTTCGCCGCCCGCGGCCTCGCCGTCGACGACCGGGCCCTGTCGGGGGCGAGCTCGAAGAGCTTCGCCGACCTCGGGCTGCTGGACGCGCTGCTCGCCGACATCCGCCCCGGTGACCGCCTGCTGGTCTCGTTCGGGCACAACGACGAGAAGACCGGCGACCCGGCCCGGGGCACCGATCCCTACACCACCTACCAGGAGTACCTGGGCCGTTACCTCGACGGCGCCCGCCGCCGGGGCGCCCTGCCGGTGCTCGTCACCCCGGTCGAACGCCGCCGCTTCGACGGCGCCGGGCACGCGTACGCCTCGCACGGCGCCTACCCGCAGGCCATGCGGGACCTGGCCGCCCGGGAGCAGGTCCCGCTGATCGACCTCCAGGCGTTGAGCCTGGCCCGCTGGGAGGCGCTGGGGGCGGCGGCGACCGAGTCCTACTTCCTCTGGTCCGCGGCCGGGGAACTCCCCAACTACCCGGACGGCGTGGCGGACAACACGCACTTCCAGGCCCACGGCGCGATCGAGGTGGCCCGGCTGGTCGCACGCGAGCTGCACGGGCAGCGCCTGCTGCCGACCGGCAGCCTGCGCCGGCTCGGCGACCGGCACATCACGGCCGCCGAGCTGCACTGGCCGCCCGCCGCCTGACCGCCCGCCGGGGCCGCGCTGCGCACCCTCAGCCGAGGGCGCGGAGCGCGGCCGCCGTCTTCCGCAGGTCGTCGTCGGACGCCAACCCCGCGTGGTAGAGCCGCAGTTCGGTGGCGCCCTCGGGGGCGTACAGGCCCGCCGGGTCGCCGCCGGCGCCCGCGACGATGCCCAGGTTGGCCGCCAGCACGGCGCCCGCGGGGAGCAGCGGCGCGGCTCCGGCCACCAGCGGCGCCGGGACGACCAGGCCGTCCGCGAATCCCAGCACCCGGTCGACCTCCACCCCGCAGTTGGCGCCGGTGTGGTGCGTCACCGGGTCGGCGTGCAGCAGGATCCGGAATCCCGGCCCGGCGGCGGCCCGGACGGCCTCGACCGCCGTCCGCTGGAACGTGTACGCCGCCGCCGCGCGGTGGGCGAGCGCCGCCCCGGCCGGGCAGGCGCCGAGCAGCGCCTCGATCCGTTCCCGCTCGCTGCCGCCGGACGGCTCCTCCCCGCCGCGCCAGAGCGGCTCCAACGCCGCCCGGACGCCTGCCCGCAGCGCGGCCGGGTCGGTGCCCGCGCCGGCGTAGCCACGCTCGCAGGAGTCGCAGAAGCAGAGCGACATCAGGTACTGCCCGACCGGGCCGAGCGGCACTCCGGCGATCTTGTCGTGGGCGTGCAGGTGCGCGAGCCCGTACCAGCCGCAGGACTCCAGCTCCACACCTCCCACTCCCGGCCGCACCGCGGCCTCGGCCGCCAGCAGCGCGCCGTACTCGACCACCTCCGGCTGCGCGACGCAGAGTGCCCACGGGTAGCGCTCGCCGTAGGCGTTGCGCACCGTGATGCGCGGATTCTCGGCCCCGAGGCGGGAGTTGTGGGCGAGCACCACCCAGGCGTGCACGTCGATCCCGGCCGCCGCCAGGGCCGACCGGGCGGCTTCGAAGGGGTCGGGCCCCGGCACCCAGCCCTGCTCGTAGGGGCGCAGCGCCCGCCCGCGCCAGCGGGCCCGGTCCGGCGGGTAGTAGACGGCGGAGTGCCGGGCGGTGACGATCCGGGTGTCCGGATGGCGCGGGGTCAGCGCCCGGGTGGAGTGGTAGGCGGCCGCGAGGGTGGCCTGCTGGACGCCGAGCGCGGCGAGGCGCTTCGGGGCGCCGGGGTCGCCGACGACGTCCCACGGGTAGAGGAAGGCGGAGCTGCGCACGGCCGGGTCTCCTGGATCGGGAGGGGACGTGGGCGCCGGGGCCCGGCGCCCACGTGGGGCGGTCCTGCTCAGAGCAGGGTGCGGGCCCGCTCGATGAGTTCGGCGAGCTGTGCGATGTGCTCGGGCGCGGCCTCGGTGAGCGGGGAGCGGACGGTGCCGACGTCGAGGCCGTCCATCCGGACGCCAGCCTTGACCAGCGAGACGGCGTAGCCGCGCCCCTGGTTGCGCAGCTCGACCAGGGGCCGGTAGAAGCCGTCCAGCAGCCGGTTGACGGTGTCGTCGTCGCCGCTGCCGAGCGCCTTGTGGAAGGCCAGGGCCAGGTCGGGGGCGAAGCAGAAGACGGCCGAGGAGTAGAGGGTGATGCCGATCCCCCGGTAGGCGAGGCCGGTGAGTTCGGCGGTCGGCAGGCCGTTGAAGTAGCGGAACGGCAGTCCGGGGCGGGCGGTGCGGACGGCGGAGACGATCCGCTGCATCCGGTCGAGGTCGCCGATGCCGTCCTTGAGTCCGACGATGTTGTCGACCGCGGCGAGCCGCACGACGGTTTCCGGGTCGAACACCGCGTTGTCGCGCGCGTAGACGATGATCTCCAGCTCGGTGGCCCCGGCAATAGCGGTGTAGTGCCGCAGCAGGCCCTCCTGCGAGGGGGTGATCAGGTACGGGGGCAGGGCCAGCACGCCGTCGGCGCCCGCCCGTTCGGCGCGGGCCAGGAACTCCAGGGCGAGCGCGGTGCCGTGGCCGACGCCCGCCACCACGGGGACGGCGCCGGCGGCCTCCTCGACGGCGGCGGCGATCACGCTCTCGTACTCGTCGAGGCCCAGCGCGTGGTACTCGCCGGTGCCGCAGGCGGCGAAGACCGCGGCGGCGCCGTGGTCGATGCGGGACCTGACGTGGGCCCGGAAGACCGGGATGTCGATGCTGCCGTCGGGCGCGAAGGCGGTGACGGGGAAGAAGAGGAGGCCGTCGAGGCGGTCGACGAGGGACGCGGCGATCTCTGGCATGGCGGGCGCTCTCCGGGTTCGGTGGGAGGGTGAGGGTTTCTGGGGATGACAGCGTTATACATCATTCTGATTGCTGGACACATCTATGAACGCCGAACTGGCCAAAGCTCCCTCGATCTCCCGGTTTTTCCGGGCAGTGACAGGGGGTTGACGGCGGGACAGCGCAAACCTAGGGTGTCCAAGCATGTGAACCCTGTCCATGAGCGTGTCGAATCATGGCAGTTCCCCGAGACACCGTCACACCCCCCTGCGCCCACCGCACATCGCCGTGCCGAGCTGCCGACCCCGCTGCCGAGCCCCTGCCGTAGGGGCCCCGGCTCCCGTGGAACCGGCCCGAGAGGAGGCGAGCTCACCGTGGCTCTCGCCGACAGGACCACCGTCAGGCCGCCCGCGCCCGGGCCACCACCCGCCGGGCAGCGCGGCCCCCGCCTGCGCCGGGCCCTCGCCCCGTACGCGCTGATCTCCCCGACCGTGCTGCTGCTCGCGGTCTTCCTGCTCATCCCGGTCGGCAGCGTCGTCTACTACGCACTCCAGCACCACGTGGTCAACGAGCCGTACGACGACGCCTTCGTCGGCCTCGGCAACTTCCGGACCATGCTCGGCGACGACCGGTTCTGGAGCAGCCTGGCCTTCTCCGCCAAGTGGGTCGTCGCCGAAGTCCTGCTGCAACTGCTGCTCGGGCTCGCCCTGGCGCTGATCGTCAACGAGACCTTCGTCGGCCGGGCGATGGCGCGGGCACTGGTCTTCTCGCCCTGGGCCGTCTCCGGCGTGCTGACCACCAGCATCTGGATGCTGCTCTACAATCCGGCCACCGGCGTCTTCCACTACCTGTCCGAGATCGGCGTCGGCAACGCGGGCACCTCCGTGCTCGGCAACCCCGACACCGTCTTCGGTGCCGCCGTGACCGCCGAACTCTGGCGCGGCGTACCGTTCTTCGCCATCCTCATCCTCGCCGACCTGCAGTCCGTGCCCAAGGAGCTGTACGAGGCGGCGTCGATCGACGGCGCCGGCCGGGTGCGCAGCTTCCTGCACGTCACACTCCCGCACCTACGCGACGCGATCGTGCTGGCCACGCTGCTGCGCTCGGTCTGGGAGTTCAACAACGTCGACCTGCTGTACACCCTGACCAACGGCGGCCCGGCCGGCGCGACCACCAGCCTCCCGCTCTACGTCGCCCAACTCGCGCGCAAGTCCTACGACTTCGGGTACGGCTCGGCACTCACCACAGCGGCGTTCGTGATCCTGCTGTTCTGCTCGGTGCTCTACCTGCGGCTGAGCAAGTTCGGCCGGCAGCGGTGAGCGGCCTGCAGCACGCCCCCCTTGCCCGGACCACCCCCGTGGAGAGCCCCGCCGTGACCACCGCCACCGCCGTCCTCCCACCGGCCGCCGCCCGCCGGGGCGAGCTGGGCAGCCGGATCCTGCGGCTGTTCCTCCCGCTCGCCCTCTACCTGGTCTTCACCGTCGTCCCGTTCTACTGGATGCTGCTGTTCGCGCTGCGCCCGGCCGGGTCCACCTCGCTGGTGCCCTGGCCGGTCACGCTGGAGCACTTCGGCACCGTCTGGAACGACATGGGCTTCCGGGTCTACTTCCAGAACAGTGTCTGGATCGCCCTGCTCACCCTGCTGTTCGTCACCTTCTTCGCCCTGATGGGCGGCTACGCCCTCGCCAGGTTCGAGTTCCGCGGCCGGCGGCTGTTCATGCTGGCGCTGCTCTGCACGCAGTTCGTACCGGGCGCGATGATGCTGATCCCGCTCTTCAACATCTTCCAGACCTTCGACCTGATCAACTCCCGATGGAGCCTGATCATCGCCGAGACGACCTTCCAGCTCCCGCTGGCGATGATCCTGATGAGCGGCTTCGTGCGGAACGTCCCGGTCGAGCTGGAGGAGTCGGCGATGGTGGACGGCTGCGGGCGGATCCGCGCCTTCCTCGCCGTGGTGCTGCCGCTGCTGCGCCCGGGGATCGTCGCCGTCGGCTCGTTCGCCTTCATCGGCAGCTGGAACAACTTCCTCTTCGCGCTGATGTTCCTCAACGACCCGGAGCTGCAGACCGTCCCGGTCGGGCTGCAGACCACGATCGGCGAGAACACCGTGGACTTCGGCGCGCTGGCCGCAGGCGGGGTGGTGGCCGCCGTCCCCGTCGTCCTGGTCTTCGCGGTCGTCCAGAAGTACCTCGTCCAGGGCATGAGCGCCGGCGCCGTCAAGGGCTGAGCATCCCCCACCCGTCACCCACACGTCAGGACCAAGCCATGTCGAGCACCCTGCGCACCACCGCCGCCGCCCTCGCCGCCCTCGGGCTGCTCACCGCCTGCAGCTCCACCGGATCGTCCGCCGACTCGGGCGGCGGTGCGAAGGTCACCATCACCTACTGGGACAACAACGCCGGCCCGGCGAGAACGCCGCTGTTCCAGCACCTGATCGACGACTTCGAGAAGGCCAACCCGGACATCACCGTCAAGTACGTCGGCGTCACCAGCTCCGAGGTCGGCGAGAAGTACAACACCGCCATCGCCTCCAACAGCACCCCGGACGTCGGCGGCGTCACCACCGCGCTGCTCGCCTCGCTCACCGCGCAGAAGGCGCTCGCCCCGCTCGACGACCTGTACGCCAAGAGCGCGCTGAACGGGAAGATCGCCGCCAACTTCCTCGCCACCTCGAAGGCCGCGAGCGGCGGCAAGGGGCTGTTCCAACTGCCGTCCTCCGGCAACCAGGACGTCATCTGGTACCGCGCCGACAAGTTCAAGGCCGCCGGTCTCGCAGCGCCGAAGACCTGGGACGAACTGTTCGCCGACGCCGCCAAGCTGACCGACAAGGGCGCCAACCAGTACGGCTTCACCATCCGCGGCGGCTCCGGCGCCGGGTTCCAGGTGCTCTCGGAGGCCTACGCCTACTCCGGGCTGGCCGAGATGTTCGACGCGAGCGGGAAGTCCACCGTCGACGACCCGAAGAACGTCGCCCTGATCGAGAAGATCGCCGCGCAGTACAAGACCACCACGCCCGAGGCCGACGTCTCCAACGCGTACCCGCAGATGATCGCCCAGTTCCAGGCCAACCAGGTGATGATGGTGCACCACAACCTGGGCTCCACCAGGGACGTCAGGACGGCGCTCGGCGACAAGGTGGCCGGGTTCCTGCTGCCGGCCGGCCCGGACGGCACCAGCGTGCTGGCCAACCCGGTCGACGGCTTCGGCCTGTTCAAGAACTCCAAGCACCAGGCGGAGGCCTGGAAGTTCATCGAGTTCCTCGACTCGCACGCCTCCAACAGCTACTGGAACGAGAACGTCGGCCAGATCCCCGCCAACACCGAGGCGTACGCCGACGACTGGTACACCAAGTCGGGCATCACCAAGGAGGCCGGCGACCTGCTCAACGCGTCCGGCACCAGGCTCGTCCAGCCGCCGGTCTACCTGCCCCAGTACTCGAAGATCACCAAGACGGACGCCGAGCCGGCGTTCCAGAAGGTCCTGCTCGGCAAGATGTCCGCGGCCGACTTCGCCAAGGGCATCGCGGACGCGCTCACCAAGGCCCAGGCCGACTTCAAGTCCAAGAACGGGTGAGCCGGATGACCCCGACGATCGAACGCATCGAGGTGTCGCTCTTCACCACCGTCGCCCGGACGGCCGTGGACGCGCACGGACACCGCCACCCCTCCCCCGCCCACGAGGTGCGGGAGGCGCTGCTCACCGTCACCGACACCGACGGTGCGGCGGGCCGCGTCCTCGTCCAGCCCGACCACCTGCGGACCGCCGTCCTCGACAAGCACATCCGCCCGGCGCTGCTCGGCCAGGACCCGCTGGAGCGCGAACGGCTCTGGACCTCGCTGGCCCGCCGCCAGCGCGGGGCCCACGGCGGCCTCACCGACCGCGCGCTCGGCTTCGTCGACCTGGCCCTCTGGGACCTCGCGGGCCACCGCGCCGGCCTGCCGGTCTGGAAGCTGCTCGGCGGCGCCCGCAGCAGCGCCCCCGCCTACGCCTCCACCATGTGCGGCGACACCACGCCGGGCGGCCTCGCCACCCCCGCCGACTTCGCCGCCTTCGCCGTCCGGCTCGTCGAACAGGGCTACCGGGCCATCAAGCTGCACACCTGGATGCCGCCGGTGCCCGGCGCGCCGTCGGTGGCCCTGGACATCGCCGCCTGTACCGCCGTCCGCGAGGCGGTCGGCCCCGGCATCGACCTGATGCTGGACGCCAACCACTGGTACTCCCGGACCGAGGCGCTCAAACTCGGCCGCGCACTCCAGGAGTTGGACTACTACTGGTTCGAGGAGCCGATGGAGGAGGCCTCGGTCTCCTCCTACCGGTGGCTCGCCGACCAGCTGGACATCCCGGTGATCGGCCCGGAGACCGCCTGGGGCAAGAACTTCACCCGCGCCGAGTGGGTCACCTCCGGTGCCTGCGACATCCTGCGCACCGGCACCACCGACGTCGGCGGCATCACCCCGGCCGTGCGCACCCTGCACCTCGCCGAGGCCTTCAACATGGACTGCGAGGTGCACGGCAACGGCTCCGGCAACCTCGCCCTGCTGGGTGCCACCACCAACGGCCGCTGGTACGAACGCGGCCTGCTGCACCCGCAGTTCGACTTCGACGAGGTGCCGCCGCACCTGAACTCCGTCATCGACGCGATCGACGCGGACGGTATCGTGCGGTTCCCCGACCGCCCGGGCCTGGGCGACGACCTCGACCTCGACCACATCAAGACCCACACCGTCAGGACACTGTGATGCCCCCGACCATCCTGCTCACCGGCGCGGCCGGCGGCGTCGGCACGCTGCTGCGCGAACTGCTCCCCCCGTACGGCTACCGGCTCAGGCTCGCCGACCTGCTGCCGGTCGAGGGGGCCGAGGACGCGCTCGCCTTCGACCTGCGGGACGCGGCGGCCGTCCGCGAGGCCGTCCACGGGGTGGACGCCGTGGTCCACCTCGGCGGCATCTCGCTGGAGGACTCCTTCGGCGCCATCCTCGGCAGCAACATCGAGGGCCTGCACCACCTGTACGAGGCCGTCCGGCTGGAGGGCGTGAAGCGCGTCGTCTTCGCCAGCAGCAACCACGCCGTCGGCTTCACCCCGCTGACCGGCGAGGGCCTGATCGGCACCGACGTCCCGCCCCGGCCGGACACCTTCTACGGGCTGTCCAAGGTCTTCGGCGAGGGCCTGGCCTCGCTCTACGCCGACAAGTACGGCGTGGAGACGGTCTCGATCCGGATCGGCTCCTGCTTCCCCCGGCCGCGCTCGCCCCGGATGCTCGCCACCTGGCTCAGCCCGGCCGACTGCGCCAGGCTGGTGCACGCCGCCCTGACCGCGCCCGGGGTCGGCCACACCGTCGTCAACGGCATCAGCGCCAACACCCGGGCCTGGTGGGATCTGTCCTCCGCCCGGGCGCTCGGCTACGAGCCGCAGGACGACGCCGAGGCGTACGCGGCGGAGGTGACCGCCCAGCACGGCGAACTCGACCCGGGCAGCGCCGACGCCCGGCTGCTCGGCGGGTTCTTCACCACCGTCCAGCCGCCCGCCTGAGCCCGCCGGCCGTCAGCGGCTGCCGACCGCCTGCCTGACCAGCGTCCGCCCGAAGTCCCACATCAGGCCGCTGCCCCGGTGGGCGTCGTCCATCACGTCGGTGAAGGCGTCGACGAAGCGGTCCACGTCCCGCTCGGTGACGGTCAGCGGCGGGATCAGCTTGATGACCTCCAGGTGGTCCCCCGAGACCTGGGTGAGGATCCTGTGCCGCTGGAGCAGCGGCACCACCACCATCTGCGCGAACAGGCCCTTGCGGGCCGCCTGCAGGGCCGTCCACCCGGTGCGCAGTTTCAGCGACTTCGGCCGGCCGAACTCGATGCCGATCATCAGGCCCCGGCCGCGGACCTCGGCCAGCAGCTCGTACCGGTCGGTCAGCGCGGCGAGCCGCTCGCGCAGCAGGTCGCCGACCCGGCGGGCGTTCTCGACCACCTTCTCCTCGCGCAGCACGTGCAGCGTCGCCAGGCCGGCCGCCATCGCCTGCGCGTTGGACCCGAAGCTCGCCGAGTGGACGAGGACGCGGTCCATCGAGGAGTACACCTTCTCGAAGATCCAGCTCTTGCCGATCGTCGCACCGATCGGCACGTAGCCGCCGGAGAGCGCCTTGGCCGCGCAGACCAGGTCCGGCAGCACCCCCTCCTCGTGCTGGTAGGCGAAGAACTCGCCGGTGCGGCCGACACCGGTCTGCACCTCGTCGCAGATCAGCAGCGCCTTGTGCTCGTGCAGCAGGCTCTGCGCGGCGCGCAGCCAGCCGGGCGGCGGCGCGTGCACGCCCTTGCCCTGGATCGGCTCGACGATCAGCGCCGCGACGTCCCCCTTCTTCAGCTCGCGGGCCAGCGCGCCGAGGTCGCCGAGCGGGATCGCGGTGTCGGGCAGCAGCGGGTCGAAGCCCTTGCGGAAGCCGCTCTCGCCGTTGACGGAGAGCGAGCCCGCGGTCAGCCCGTGGAAGGCGTGGTCGCAGTAGAGGACGCGGCGCCGCCCGGTGGCGTACCGGGCGAACTTCAGCGCCGTCTCGACGGCCTCGGTGCCGCTGTTGCCGAAGAACACCCGGTCCAGTCCGGGGGTGTGCGCGAGCAGTGCCTCGGCCAGCAGGCCGGGCAGCGGCGGGCAGTCGAAGCGGGTGAGGTCGGGCAGGTCGAGGTCCATCACCTGCTGGACGGCGGCCCGGACGACGGGGTGGTGGCGGCCGAGCGCGAAGATGCCGAACCCGGCCAGCATGTCCAGGTACTCGTTGCCCTCGGCGTCGTAGAAGTACGGGCCCTCGGCGCGCTCGTAGTACTTGTCGAAGCCGATGGTGTGCAGCATCCGCGGCAGCTGCGGGTTGAGGTGGCGGCTGTGCAGCTCGTAGCGCTCGGCGCCGCGCTCGGCGAGCAGGGCGGCGAGGTCGAAGCCCGGTTCGCTCCGGTGCGGGTCGGTGGGGTCAGCCGGCATGGCGCTGGTCCGCTCCTCGGGTCGGTAGCAGGTGCTTGGCGATGGCTGCGGTCTGGGCGGCCACGCCGGTGCCGGTGAGGCCGATCTCCTCCAGGATCTCGCCGCGCGAGGCGTGGGCGAGGAACTCCTGCGGGATGCCGAGGACGCGCAGCGGCGTGTCCACCCCGGCGTCCCGCAGCGCCTGGGCGACGGCCGCGCCGACGCCGCCGGCCCGGCCGTTGTCCTCGACCGTGACGACCAGCCGGTGGGCGGCGGCGAGGCCGGGCAGCGCCGGGTCCACCGGCTTGACCCAGCGCGGGTCGACGACGGTGCTGGTGAAGCCCTCGGCGAGCAGCAGGGCGGCGGCGTCCAGGCAGGCGGGGGCGGTGGTGCCGACGGCGACCAGCAGGATCTCCGGGGCCGGGCCGGTGCGCTGGAGCACGTCGATGCCGCCGATCCGCTCGACGGCGGGGATGGCGGGCCCGGTGTCGGCCTTCGGGAAGCGCACGACGGTGGGGGCGTCGCCGACGTCCAGCGCCTCGCGCAGCTGGGCGCGGAGCTGGTCGGCGTCGCGCGGGGCGGCGAGCCGCAGGCCCGGGACGACCTGGAGGACGGACATGTCCCACATGCCGTTGTGGGAGGCGCCGTCGGTGCCGGTGACGCCGGCCCGGTCGAGCACGAAGGTGACGCCGAGGCGGTGCAGCGCGACGTCCATCAGGACCTGGTCGAAGGCCCGGTTGAGGAAGGTCGCGTAGACCGCGACGACCGGGTGCAGGCCGCCGGTGGCCAGGCCCGCCGCGCTGGTGACGGCGTGCTGCTCGGCGATGCCGACGTCGAAGATCCGGTCGGGGTAGGCCTGCGCGAACTTCGCCAGTCCGACGGGCTGGAGCATCGCGGCGGTGATCGCGACGACGTCGGGCCGCTCGGCGCCGACGGCGAGCATCTCGCTGCCGAACACGGACGTCCAGGAGGTGCCGGCACTGGGCGAGATCGGCAGGCAGGTGTACGGGTCGATCGGGCCGACGGCGTGGAAGCGGTCGGCCTCGTCCAGTTCGGCGGGGCGGTAGCCGCGGCCCTTGACGGTCAGGCAGTGCACGATGACGGGCCCGCCGAAGCCGCGGGCCTGGCGCAGCGCCTGCTCGACGGCGGCGGTGTCGTGCCCGTCGATCGGGCCGAGGTACTTGAGGCCGAGGTCCTCGAACATGCCCTGCGGGGCGAACGCGTCCTTGAAGCCCTTCTTGGCGCCGTGCAGCGCTTCGAAGATCGGCTGGCCGACCAGCGGGGTGCGCTGCAGGGCGCCCTTGCCGAGGGCGAGGAAGCGTTCGTAGCCCTGGGTGGTGCGCAGTGTGGAGAGGTGGTGGGCGAGCCCGCCGACGGTCTTCGCGTAGGAGCGCTCGTTGTCGTTGACGACGATGACGAGCGGGCGGTCCTGCGATTCGGCGATGTTGTTGAGGGCCTCCCAGGCGAGGCCGCCGGTGAGTGCGCCGTCGCCGATCACGGCGACGGTCTGCCGGTCGTGCTGGCCGAGCAGCTGGGCGGCCTTGGCGAGGCCGTCGGCGTAGGCGAGGGCGGTGGAGGCGTGCGAGTTCTCCACCAGGTCGTGCTCGGACTCGGCCCGCGAGGGGTAGCCGGAGAGCCCGCCCCTGGCTCGGAGCCGGCTGAAGTCCTGCCGGCCGGTGAGCAGCTTGTGGACGTAGCTCTGGTGCCCGGTGTCCCAGACGATCCGGTCGTACGGGGAGTCGAAGACCCGGTGCAGGGCGATGGTGAGCTCGACGACCCCGAGGTTGGGGCCGAGGTGGCCGCCCGTCCGGGTGACGGCGTCGATCAGGAAGTCGCGGATCTCCTCGGCGAGGACGGGAAGTTCGGCGGCCGGCAGGTGTTTGAGGTCGGCCGGCCCCTTGATCGTGGACAGCAGTGACATGGTTTCACCTCGGTACTGGGCTGACCGGTGGGGCGGGGGCGGCCCGGCACGAGCGGGTGGGGTGCCCGTGCCGGGCCGGTGTCAGTGCCCGCGGTTGGCGGCGATGGTCTCGCGGGCCGCCCTGATCGACTCCTTGAGCGAGCCCATGGTCGCGAGGACGGCCGTCGGCTCGTAGCCGCAGTGCGCCATGCAGTTCTCGCAGCGCGGGTCCTTGCCGCGGCCGTACTTGGCCCAGTCGGTCTTCTCGATCAGCTCGCGGTAGGTCGGGACGTAGCCGTCGGACATCAGGTAGCAGGGGCGCTGCCAGCCGAACAGCGAGTAGTTCGGGATGCCCCAGGCGGTGCACTCGAAGTCGACCTTGCCCTCCAGGAAGTCCAGGAAGAGCGGGCTGTGGTTGAGGCGCCAGCGGCGCCGGTTGCCGCCGGCGAAGGTCTTCCGGAAGAGCTCCCGGGTCTGTTCGACGCCGAGGAAGTGCTCCTGGTCGGGGGCCTTCTCGTAGGCGAAGGCCGGGGAGATCATCATCTCGTCGACCTTGAGCTCGTCGTTGAGGTAGTCGAGCACCTCGATGATGGTCTGCGGGGTGTCGGTGTTGAAGAAGGTGCTGTTGGTGGTGACCCGGAAGCCGCGCCGCTTGGCCTCCTTGATGGCCTCCACCGCCTCGTCGAAGGTGCCGTCCTTGGCCACCGAGGCGTCGTGCCGCTCACGCAGCCCGTCGATGTGCACGGTGAAGGTGAAGTACGGCGAGGGGGTGAACTTGTCCATCTTCTTGCGCATCAGCAGCGCGTTCGTGCAGAGGAAGACGTACTTGCGGCGCTCCACGAGCTGGCGGACGATCTCGTCGATCTGCGGGTGCATCAGCGGCTCCCCGCCCGCGATGGAGACCATCGGCGCACCCGACTCCAGGACCGCGCCGACCGCCTGCGCGACCGGCATGCGCTGCTTGAGCACTCCGGCGGGGTGCTGGATCTTCCCGCATCCCTCGCAGGCGAGGTTGCAGGCGAACAGTGGCTCCAGCTCGACGATCAGCGGGAACTTCTCCCGCCGCTTGATGAGCTTCTGCTGCATGAGATAGGTGCTGACCCGCACGGTCTGGCGCAGCGGCATTGCCATGACTAGCTCGCCTCCTGAGGGAGCGTCGAGGATGTGGGGTGGGTGCGGTGGAGCTCGGCCGGAGGCCGGCAGGTCTGCCGGTGCCAGTCGACGAGGGCGGGCACGGCGGCGCGCAGCGTACGCCAGGCGCGCAGTCCGGCGGGCAGCGTGCCCGGCCGGATCAGCTCGCGTTCGGGGGTGTCGACGACCACCCGCAGGACCGCCGCGGGCAGCGCCCCGCCCTGGCCCGCGGCCGGGCGGAGTTCCTGGAGGCGGGCCAGCACGGCGGCGGCCTCCATGTCGACGGCGAGTGCCCCCTGCGCGTGCAGGGCGCGGCGCTCCAGCCCGCGCACGACGTGGTCGGCGGTGTGGTGCACACCGATGTGGGTGGTCAGGCCCCTGGAGCGCAGGGCCTCGGCGAGGGCCGGGCCGGAGTCGATCGCGAAGAGGTTGCCCTCGGCGTCGCGCACCCCGTTCGCGACGATGACGTCGCCGGGCCTCGTTCCCGGCGCCACCGCGGCGCCGAAGCCGGCGACGACCAGCCCGCCGTATCCGTCGGGGGCCGCCGTCAGCAGCTGTCTGACCACGAGTCCGGCCCGGCGCCGGCCCATGCCGGTGCGGACCAGCACCGGCGGTCCGCCGGCCGCTCCGGACCAGTCGCCGCCGCGCAGCGCCCAGACCTCCGGGCCCAGGGCGCAGAGCACCAGCAGCGGGGCGGGGTTCGCGGATGTCATCGGGCCGCCCCGATCCCGGCCGCCGCGCCCGCCGGGCCGGCTCCGGCGCCGAGGGCGGGGTTGCCGTTGACGTAGCGGCCGAGCGCGGTGACGGGGAAGACCAGCCGGTAGAGGTGGTAGTTGATGGAGAAGTCCCACGGGAACCCGGTGCCGGTGAACTGGGGTTCGTCCCAGGTGCCCTCCGGCAGCTGGGTGCGGACCAGCCAGTCCACGCCGCGTTCGACGGCGGGGTTGGCCCGGCCGTCGGGGCCCTCGCCGGCGGCGAGCAGGGCCATCAGGGCCCAGGCGGTCTGCGAGGCGGTGGAGTCGCCGCGCCCGGCCCAGTGCTCCGGGTCCTCGTAGGAGCGCATGTCCTCGCCCCAGCCGCCGTCGGCGTTCTGCCGGTCCTCCAGCCAGGCCACGGCCCGGCGGACGGCCGGGTGCCCGACCGGGACGCCGGCGGCGGTCAGCGCGGGCAGGACGGAGCCGGTGCCGTAGATGTAGTTGGTGCCCCAGCGGCCGAACCAGGAGCCGTCGGCCTCCTGGTTCTCCAGCAGCCACCGGACGCCCCGGCGGGTGCGCGGGTCGTCCGCCTTGCCGACCTCGGCGAGCATCTCG
The DNA here is from genome assembly GCF_042669755.1 of Kitasatospora sp. NPDC057223. Lineage (NCBI taxonomy): Bacteria > Bacillati > Actinomycetota > Actinomycetes > Kitasatosporales > Streptomycetaceae > Kitasatospora > Kitasatospora sp. NPDC057223. The sequence goes on from NZ_JBHUWW010000034.1 coordinate 17,086, forward strand.
ACGACGTGCGCGGTGACGTCGGCGGACGGCGGGTCGACGACCTCGCCGAAGTCGCAGAACGGCAGCTTGTTGGGCAGCGTGCTGGTGTTGTCGACGTCGAAGGCGCCCCAGGCGCCGTTCTTGGACTGCATGCCGAGGTTCCAGTCGACGGCCCGCTCGACCGAGCCGGCCACCCGGCCGGGGTCGGGGTGGGCGACCCGGCGCAGGGCCAGGACGACCTCGGCGGTGTCGTCGATGTCGGGGTAGTTGTCGTTCTCGAACTCGAAGGCCCAGCCGCCGGGGGCCAGCGAGGGCCGCTGCACGGACCAGTCGCCGCGCCGGGTGATCTCCTCGCCGATCATCCAGTCGACGGCGGAGACCAGGGCCGGGTGGTCGGCGCCGACGCCCGCGTCGACCAGTGCGATGGTGGCCAGGCAGGTGTCCCAGACCGGGGACTGGCAGGCCTCCAGCCAGCGCTTGCCGTCCTCGGTGTGGACGGTGAAGCGGTCGAAGGCGGCGAGCCCGGCCTGCATGACCGGGTGCTCCAGTTCGTAGCCCTGCAGATGGAGGGCGATCAGCGAGTAGACGGCCGGGGGCTGGATGCCGCCCCAGCAGCCGTCCGCCTCCTGCCGCTCGACGATCCAGCGGGCGGCCTGGGCGAGGGCGGTGCGGCGCAGCGGGCGCAGGGCGCGCCGGTGGTAGGCGTGCAGCAGTTTGTCGAGGCGCTCGAAGAGGCCGTCCCAGGTGGTGGGCGGGGCGAGCGGGCGTTCGGGGAAAGGATTCGCCGGGTCGGTGTGCAGCTCGGCCAGGGTGAAGGGGGCGGGGCGCACCGGGCGGTGGGCGGACACCACCGTGAGCGGGACGATCGTCTGCCGGGCCCAGCAGCCGAAGGCGTAGATGTTCAGCGGCAGCCACTTGGGCAGGAACATGATCTCGGGCGGCATCTCGGGCAGCCGTTCCCACGGCCACCAGCCGAACAGGGCCAGCCAGATCCGGGTGAACACCCGGGTGGCGGCGATCCCGCCGTTCGCGCGGATGTGCCGGGCGGCCGCCTGCATGTGCGGGGCGCCGGGCTCGTCCCCGGCGAGTTTGAGGGCGACGTAGGCCTCGACCGTGGTGGAGAGTTCCGGCGGGCCGCCGTAGAAGGTCGACCAGGTGCCGTCCTCGCGCTGCTGGGAGCGGATCCACTCGGCGGTGGCCTTGGTCAGTTCTTCGTCCCGGATGCCGAGGAACTGACGCAGTAACAAGTCCTCGGCGTCCATCGTGACGTTGGTTTCCAGGTCACCCTTCCACCAGCCCTCCGAGCTCTGCAGGGAGAGCAGGTGGGTGCTGGCGCGACCCAGGGCCTCCTTGGCGGAGGCGGCCCCCACCAGTGGTGCAGTGGCAGTGGGCTCATCAGCTTGTCGGACCGGTTTTTTCCCGTCGGCCTCCCACCGCGCGGCGTTCGCGGGTGGCAGGGGCGGGGCCGCAACCGGCGCCTGGTGCCCGTTCAGGCGTTCAGGCGCCGGTGGGTGCTCGCCCACCGCGACCGGCTCGGAATCGTACTCAGGGTCGAGCCGGCCGTCCGCAGTTGCTGTCAACTTGACGTCACCTCTCTCGTACCACCACGAATTCGGCGAGTGCGACGAAGTGCTCGCGCACCCCGTCGGACATGGGCACCTCGTCCAGAGCGGCGAGGGCAGTCTTGTGCTGGCGGCGGGCCTCGTCCTGGGTCCAGGAACGGCCGCCGGCCTCCTCGATCAGTGCGGCCCGGGCGGCGAGCTGGGGCTCGCTCTCCTCGCCGCGGCCCTCCGGGTCGGCCAGCTCCTCGGCGAGGCGCCGCGAGGCGGCGTTGCCCTCGGCCAGTGCGGCGGCGACCGGCAGCGACTTCTTGCGCTGGCGCAGGTCGCCCCAGTGCGGCTTGCCGGTGACCTCGGTGGCGCCCCAGATGCCGAGCAGGTCGTCGACCGCCTGGAAGGCCAGGCCGAGGTGGTGGCCGTAGCGCTGGAGCGCGTCCGAGGTGCGCTCGTCGGCGCCGGCCAGCACCGCGCCGATCGCGGCGGCGGCGGCGAGCAGGGCCCCGGTCTTGTTGCCCTCCATCTCCAGGCACTCCTCGACGGTGACGAGGTCGCGGTGCTCGAAGGAGAGGTCCTGGGCCTGGCCGTCGATGAGCTTGCGGGTGGCCGTGGTGATCAGCCGCACGGCGCGCGCCGCGTCGGTGGCGCTCGCGCCGCCCGTCACGGCGGCGTCCAGCAGCACCTCCGTGCCGAGGGTCGCCAGGGCGTCGCCGACCAGGATCGCCTGGGCCGGGCCGAAGACCGTCCAGGCGGTGGCCCGGTGCCGTCGGGTCTCGTCACCGTCCATCAGATCATCATGGAGCAGCGAGAAGTTGTGCACCAGTTCAACCGATACCCCGCCGGGTACGCCGACCTCGGCCGGGGCGCCCACGGCCTGCGCCGAGAGCAGGGCCAGCGCGGGGCGGACGGCCTTGCCGCTGTCGCCCTGGACGGGCGTGCCGTCCCGGTCGATCCAGCCGAAGTGGTAGGCGGCCACGGTGTCCATCGGGGGTGCCAGCCGGGCCACCGACGCGCGTAGCGGTGCGGCGCAGAGCGTGCGGGCCCGGGCGAGCAGCTCGGGCACCGAGACCGGCTCGGCCTGCGCCGTGCCTCCGACGGCGGTGCCGATGCGTGACTCCACGTACGTTCCCTCTCCCTGGTGGTGCCGGGCCGTACTGGACGGCCGGGTGATTGCTTCGTCGGCGGCCGCTGCGCGGCCGGCGGCCGGGGTCACCGCGGCCACCGTCCGTCGCCCCGGTCGACCGGCCGGTGTGCCCCGTCCCCCAGGGCGGCGTCGGCCGCGGCGTGCCCGCTGCGCACCGCGCCCTCCATGGTCGCGGGCCACCCGGTGGCCGTCCACGAGCCGGCCAGCAGCAGGCCGGGGATCCTCGTCCGGGCGGCCGGGCGCAGGGCCGCGGTGCCGGGGGCGGGATCGAAGGTGGCGGTGCGCTCACGGGTCACGAAGAAGTCGAGCACCTCGGCGCCGGCCGCGGCCGGCAGCAGTCGCTCCAGCTCGGGCAGGTAGCGGGCGCGCAGGTCGGCGACGGGCAGGTCGATCTCGTCCTGGACGGCGGACTGCGAGAGCGCCAGGTACTGGGCGCCCGGGTGGGCCCGGCCCGCCCCGGACGCGGCGAGCCCGGAGTGCGCGGTGCGGTCGAAGACCCACTGGACGGGCGAGCCCAGGGCGGCGAAGAACGGGCGGCGCAGCACCTTGCGGTCGTAGACCACGTGCACGTTGAGGATCGGCGCGGTGCCGAACTCCGCCAGCCGCCGCTGGCCCTCGATCGCGTCCGGCGGGAGCAGGGCGGCGGCGCTGTCCTGGGCACCGGCCAGGACGACGGTGTCCGCGGTGAGCAGCTCGCCGCCGTCCAGGCGTACGGCGTGCTGCGCGGCGGGCTTGACCTCCGCCACCCGGGCGCGCAGCAGGACGCGCACTCCGGCGCGCTCCAGCTCGGCGAGCGCCGCGTCGTGGTGGATGGCGCCCATCGGGACGGCCGCCATCCCGATGTCGGAGGCACCCGGGTCGGAGAGCAGGCCGGTCTTGAACACCTTGGCGGCCAGCGCCAGCGACACCTGGTCGGCCCTGGCGTTCAGGGTGGCCACACCCACCAGGTCCCACATCGCGGCGAGGGTGGCCGCGTTCTGCCCGTTGCGCCGCAGCCAGTCACCGAACGAGATCTCGTCCAGCGCCGGGTCGGCGAGGTCGAGGCCCTTGAGCGCGAGCGCGGCCCGGACCACCCGCAGGCGGTCCACGGCGCCCAGGTGCGGGTACGTGGCGAGGCTGCCGGCCAGGTGGAGCGGGACGGGCAGCGCGGAGCGGCGCAGCCGGCCCAGGGTGCGGCGGGTGGTCGCACCGGTGCCCGAGACGCCGAGCACGGGTACGTCCAGCCGGGGCTGGAGGTCGACCAGGCCGCCGGCGCCGAGCCGGTCCACCAGGCCCCGGTAGGCCGTGCAGCAGCGCAGGTAGACGTGCTGGCCGTTGTCGACGGTCAGCTCGCCGCGTTGGAAGGAGAAGGCGAGGCCGCCGAGCCTGGGCCGGCCCTCGACCAGGGTGACCCGGTGGTCGGCCTCGGCAAGGCGCAGCGCCGCGGTGATGCCGGCCAGACCGCCGCCGACGACGACGGCGGTGGGCCGGGTGGTGGCAGCGGCCGGTCGCGCGCTCATCCGCCCTCCCCCCTTTCGTCGGTGCAGCCTACCCACGTGATCGGCGCGGACACGGCCGGCGCCGAACTGATCCGCACGAAAACCGTCCGGGTGCGGACGGCTGCCCCGGACGCGGTCACAGCGGATCCGCCCAGGCGTGATCCGGTGCTGACAAAGCGTGACATAACTGGCGCGAGAATCAAGAACGCCCTCCGGCGAGCCCCGACAGTGCCACGTATGCCTTCTCCCAGCCCGGCAGCGACACCCGGCGGCTCAGCACCGACTCGGGGTCGGCGGCGATCCGGCCCAGCAGGCGGTGGTAGATGCCGGCCATCGCGGCGGTGCAGGCCCGGCTGCGCCGGTCCAGCATCGGGAGCAGCCGCAGCCCCTCCTCGAAGGCCTCCTGCGCGCGGGCCGCCTCGAAGGCGACCAGCCCGGTGAAGTCCGCGCCGACCGGGGGCCGGGACAGCGCGAAGCCCTGTTCGCAGCCGAACCGGGCGAGGTCCTCGGCGGGCAGGTAGGTGCGGCCGTTGACGGCGTCCTCGCGCAGGTCGCGCAGGATGTTGGTGAGCTGGAGCGCGAGGCCGAGGGTGTCGGCGTACCGGGCGCCGAGCACCGGGTCGTCGCAGCCGTACACGCCGAGCGAGAGGCGGCCGATCGAGCCGGCCACGCACCGGCAGTAGACCTTCAGCTGCTCGTAGGTCTGGTACTCGGCGCCCTTGAGGTCCATCTCGACGCCGTCGATCAGCTCGTCGAAGCCGTCGAGCGGGATCGGGAAGCGCCGGGCGGCGTCCGCCAGGGCGACCTTGATCGGGTCCGTGTCGTCCTGGTCGACCGCGCCGGCGCGGATCTCGTCCAGCAGCTCGCGGGTGCGCAGCAGCTGGTCGGACTTGCGCTCGGGTGGCAGTTCGCCGTCGCCGATGTCGTCGACCCGGCGGGCCAGGGCGTAGAGGGCGGACATGGCCAGCCGCTTGGGCTCCGGCAGCAGCCGGATCCCGTAGCTGAAGTTGCGGGCCTGCAGGCCGGTGACGGCCTCGCAGTACCGGTACGCCGCCATGACCTGCGCCGACGCCAGTGGTGATGCCGCCACTCGGGCGTTCACCTTCCCTTCGCGAAGAGTGCCGCCGCCTTCACTGCGAGGCGGCGCTTGTCAGGCTTCGGCTGCTGGGCGAGTACGTCGTGGCCGGCGGCCTCGATGGCTGCCAGCGCCGCGTACCCGCCGGCGGTGAATCCCGCCAGGAGCAGTCGAAGCCTCCCCCGAACCGTACCTACCAGCGGCGCGCCGCGGTCCAGCAGGGTCCGGGCCCGGTCGGCCTCGAAGGCGATCAGCTCCCGGACGGCGCCGCCCGCGGTCGGGGCGGCCAGGTCCTCCTCGGTGACGCCGAAGCGTGCGAGGTCCTCGGCGGGGAGGTAGATCCGGCCGCGGGCGAGGTCCTCGGCGACGTCCTGGAGGTGTTCGACCACCTGGAGGGCGGTGCAGACCGCGTCCGACAGCTCGGTCCGTTCGGGGGTGGAGACGCCGGCGATGGCGAGCACCAGGCGGCCGACCGGGTCGGCCGAGAGGGTGCAGTAGCCGGCCAGGTCCTGGTAGGTGGCGTAGCGCGCGGTGGTCTGGTCCACCCGGTTGGCCTCGATCAGCCGGCGGAACGGCTCGGGGGTCAGCCCGTGCCTGCCGACCAACGGCACGAGGGCGCGCATCAGCGGGTGGCGCGGGGCGCCGTCGGCCGCCGGGGCCGTGCCGGGGCGCAGGGCGCTCTCGAAGGCCCGGTCGAGGTCGCGCTCCAGACCGTCGAGCAGCGCGAGCCTGAACTCGGTGCCGTCGGGCTCCCCGGCCGCGGGCACGCCGAGCAGCCGGGCGACGCCGGCGGGGTCGGCGAGGTCGCCGTCGCCCGCGTCGTCGACCAGCCGGGCGTAGCCGTACACCGCCATCAGGTCGGTGCGCCAGGCGGCGGGCAGGAAGAACGGGGCGACCGGGAAGTTCTCCAGGTCCGCCTTGTCCAGCGTGACCCCTGCCGCCTGGTCCGCGGATTCACTGCTCGGTTGGGCCGTAGCCGACACTGCTGTCACTCCCCCGTTCTACACCGACCGGACGACCGTCCTCGCCCGGACACGCGTCCGATATACCCGGGCCCCGTACGGCAGGCCGCCCCCGGGCGTACAGCCTGGCACCGCCCGGCGTGCCGGGAAAGACCGGCCCGGCCCGCCGCGCGGACCGCTCACCCGCACGGCCGAGGGCCGGTGCCCGGACGGATTCGTCCCGGCACCGGCCCCCGGCCGGTGGTGTGCGGCGCCGCTACGGGCGCTCGCCCCGCTCGTAGGCGGAGACGACCTCCTCGGTCGGCCCGTCCATGATCAGCTCACCGGTCTCGATCCAGATGGTGCGCTCGCACACCTCGCGGATCGACGAGTTGTCGTGGCTGACCAGGAAGACCGTGCCGGCGGCCTTGCGGAGCTCGTTGATCCGGGCCTTGCTGCGCTGCTGGAAGGCCTGGTCGCCGGTGGCCAGCGCCTCGTCGATCAGCAGCACGTCGTGGGTCTTCGCCGCCGCGATGGAGAACCGCAGCCGGGCGCCCATGCCGGACGAGTAGGTACGCATCGGCAGGTTGATGAACTCCCCCTTCTCGTTGATCCCCGAGAAGTCGACGATGTCCTGGTAGCGGGCCTTCACCTCGGCCGGGGTCATCCCCATCGCGAGGCAGCCGAGGACGACGTTGCGCTCACCGGTCAGCTCGTTCATCAGCGCCGCGTTCACCCCGAGCAGCGAGGGCTGCCCGTTGGTGTAGATGCCGCCGCGCTCGGTCGGCAGCAGGCCGGCGATGGCCGCCAGCATGGTGGACTTGCCGGAGCCGTTGGAGCCGATCAGGCCGATGGCCTCGCCCTTGTACGCGGTGAAGCTGATCCCGCGCACGGCGTGGACCTCGGTGATGGCGGGCGAGCGCTTGCGCGAGATCAGCCGGCTGAGGGCCGAGGTCGCACTGCCCTTGCCGGCCGAGGCGCCGTGCACCTTGTACACGATGTGGACGTCGTCGACGACGACGGTCGGCACCTTAGCGGTGTCGGCGGCGACGTCGCGCGGCATGGTTCCGTCCTTGGTGATCGTCGTCTCAGCCACGGCCGTACTCCTCCTCGGACTTCCAGAAGAACACGTAACCGAGCAGGCCGACCACCACGGCCCAGCCGAGGGCGAGCAGCCAGACGTGCTCCGGGAGTGCGTTCTTGTTGTAGTAGCTCGGGTCGAACGCGTAACGCATGAGGTCCATGTAGACCGATGCCGGGTTGATCTGAGTGATCACCTGGACCCAGCCCGGCCACTTCATGACGTTGTCGTGGACGCTGTACATCACACCGGAGGTGTACATCCAGGTGCGCAGCAGGAACGGCATCAGCTGCGAGATGTCACTGGTCTTCGCACCCACTCGGGCCATCACCAGCGCGAGGCCGGTGTTGAAGCCGGACTGGAGGACGAGCGCGGGGATCAGCAGGCCCCAGCTCGGGCCGGGCATGATGCCGTTCGCCAGCACGATGACGACCAGCACGACCATCGAGATCAGCAGCTGCTGGAGCTGGATGACGGTGAGCGCGATGGGAAGGCTCGCACGGGGGAAGTGCAGCGCCCGGATCAGCCCGAGGTTGTCCGAGATCGCCCTGGTCCCGGACTGCACCGCGCTCTGCGTGAACTGGAAGATGAAGACGCCGACGCAGAGCCACGGGATGTAGTTCGGTACGTCGTTGCCCGGCAGGATCAGGCCGAAGACCAGGTAGAACACGGCGCAGTTCAGCAGTGGCGTCGCCACCTGCCAGACCTGGCCGAGCTTGGCGGTCGTGTACTGGGCCACCAGGCGGGCCGTCGCGAACGCCAGGATGAAGTGACGCCGGGCCCAGAGCTGCCGGGTGTAGGCGATCAGGCTCGGGCGTTTGCCGCTGACCGTCAGCCCGTACTTGTCCGCGAGCTGCTTCGGGGTCAGGCCGGTGTCCGCCCCCCTCGGGGCAGAAAGGCTGACGGGTTCACTCACTGTCGACACATTCGTCCTTCGCAGGGATCAGGAGTCGGGCGACCGGTCGGGGGGGGTACCGATCGTTCGCCGATGGAGATCCAGGGGGATCACGGGGGGTTTCGGCCGGTGTGTGGCCACCGACCGCTCCGATCATCAGATGAGCGGTGGTCTGCCCAGTCTGGTCAGCCGCCACACAGTACGCCATCGCATGGGCCGACGCGCACCGCAGGGCTCGCGCCAACCCGCCAGGAACCCGCCCCACCAGGCCTTGAGCGCCTCCGGGGAGGGGCGCCGGGCCAGCGTGAGCAGGAACCAGGTTCCCAGGTAGAGAGGCACGAACAGGGCCGGAAGGTTCCGCCGGGCGAGCCAGACCCTGTTCCGCGCCACGTTGTGGAAGAACGAGGCGTGCCGGGCCGGCGAGGTCGTCGGGTGGTGCAGGACCACGTCCGCCCGGTAGTCGATGGCCCAGCCGGCGTCCAGCGCACGCCACGCGAGGTCGGTCTCCTCGTGGGCGTAGAAGAACTCCGCGGGCAGCTGGCCGGCCTGCTCGAACACCGTGCAGCGCACCGCGCTGGCGCCGCCCAGGAAGGTGGTGACCCGCGAGGAGCGCAGCGGGTCGCTGGCCCGCAGGCGGGGCACGTGCCGGCGCTGCGTGACGCCGGTCTCCGGGTCGGCGATCCGGAAGCTGACGATGCCCAGGCCCGGGTCGGCCGTGAACGCCTCGCGCAGCAGCCGGGCCGAGTCGGTGCCCGGGAGCAGGCCGTCGTCGTCCAGGAAGAGGACGGCGTCGACGTCCCGGCCGTTCGGGCCGAACAGCTCGATGCCGACGTTGCGGCCGCCGGGGATGCCCACGTTCTCCGCCAGCTCGACGGAGCGGACGCCCGCCGGCAGCGGCGGCAGCGGGACGCCCTGGCCGACCACGGCGAGTTCGACCGCCGGGCCCTGCTGGTTCACCACCGACTCGATCAGGGCGTTCAGCTCGGCCGGCCGGTTGCCCATCGTGATGATCACCGCGCCGAGCCGGAAGTCCTCGGAGCGGACGGCCCTCGGGCCCGCGGGGGAGGCCGGGGCGGTCATCGCAGCCTGCTCGACAGGACGATGCTCAGCAGGTGCAGGACGGTCTGCAGCATGGCGATCGCGGCCAGCACGACCACCGCCAGCCGGGTGAAGAACAGCCCGCCGTGGACGGCGTCGGCGACCCCGGCCGCCAGGATGAACAGCGACGCCTCGACGGCGCCGACCAGCCGGTGGAACTTCAGGAAGGCGGCGGCCTTGCGCGCCTTCGCGACACCGGTCGAGCGCGGCACCGCGGCGCTGTCCTCGACGGCGGTGAGACCGCTGCGGGCCCGCGCCACGTCCACCAGGTCCGTCTCGGACTTGATCAGGATGGCGCCGAGCGCGGCCAGCGTGCCGAGGAAGGCCCACTCCCACTGCGAGGCGCCGCCCTCGCGGTGGAACAGGTCGCTCGCCCGCAGGCCGAGGCCGGTGAGCAGCGCCGCCTCGGACATGTAGTGGCCGACCCGGTCCAGGTAGACGCCGGTCAGGGAGGTCTGGCGGCGCCAGCGCGCCACCTCGCCGTCCACGCAGTCGAGCAGCAGGTAGACCTGGATCAGCAGCGCGCCGAGGACGGCGCCGGCCAGGCCGGGCACCAGCAGGGCGGCACCGGCCAGGATGCCGGTGAGCATCATCAGGTAGGTGAGGCCGTTGGGCGTGATGAAGGTGACCGGCGCGAGCACCCGGGTGATGCGCAGCGAGATGCTGCGCATGTAGAGGCGCCCGGCCCAGTGCTCAGCGCTGCGGCGCTGGAGCATGCCCTCAGGGTGGATGACGGCCCGCAGCTCCTCGATCGAGGGGCGGACCGTGAGGTCGACCGCGGGGCGGTCAGTCGTTGACGGCTTGGACATAGTCGGCGTACGCGTCCCTGATGGCTGATGGGGAGAGGTCTAGGTGCTCAAGGATGGTGAAGCGGCCCGGGCGGGTGTTCGGAGCGTAGTGCACCGCCTCGGTGAACTCCGCCTCGGTGAAGCCGATCTGAGCTGCGGTCACCGGCAGGCCGTGCCGCGCCAGGCGCTCCACGATCAGACCGGTCAGCTCACGCTCGCCGCGCAGGAAGCTGGCGAAGGCGGCGCCGAGGCCCACCTGTTCGCCGTGCTGGGCGGAGCGCTTGGGGTACAGCACGTCCAGGGCGTGCGAGATCTCGTGACAGGCACCCGAGGAGGGCCGGGTACTGCCCGCGATATTCATCGCGATGCCGGACAGTACCAGGGCTTCCGCCAGGGCCGTAAGGAGGTCCTTGTCCTGGAGGTTTCCCGGGTGGCGCAGCAGGTTCTCACCGGCCGAGCGGGCCATCGCGACGGCCAGTCCGTCCACCGGCTCGCCCGTGACGGAGTGCGACAGCTCCCAGTCCGCACAGGCCGAGATGTTGGAGATGACGTCGCCGATCCCGGCCGCGACGAAGCGCTGCGGGGCCTGGCGGATCACGTCCAGGTCGACCACGATGCCGATCGGGCTCGGGACCCCGTAGGAACCCCGGCCCGCGTCGTTGTCGAGGGTCGAGACGGGCGAGCAGATGCCGTCGTGGGCGAGGTTGGTGGCCACCGCGACGAGCGGCAGGCCGACCCGGGCGGCGGCGTACTTCGCGGCGTCGATGATCTTGCCGCCACCGAGCCCGACGATGGCGTCGTAGTGGCCCGCCCGCATCTGGTCGGCGAGGCGCACCGCGGCGTCCAGGCTGCCGTCGTCCACGTTGTACCAGTCGGCGCCGGGCAGCGCGGGCTCCAGCCGGGCCCGCAGCCGGGAGCCGGAGCCGTTGCTGATCGCGATGGCGATCCGGCCGGCCGCGGACAGCCGCTGGTCGGCGAGGATGCCGGCCAGCGCGTCCAGCGCGCCGGGCCGGATCTCCACGAAGACCGGCGACGGCACCAGGCGGGTCAGTACTGGCACGCGATCTCCCGCGCCCTGGCCAGGTCCTCGTGGTTGTCGACCTCGACCCAGGTGACCTCGCCGATCGGCTGCACGTCGATGCGCAGGCCGCGGTTCACCATCTCCTGGTAGCCGTCCTCGTAGTACAGCTGCGGGTCGCGCTCGAAGGTCGTCCGCAGGGCGTCGGCGAGGTCCTCGGCGGCGGACGGGTTGATCACCGTGACGCCGATGTACTCGCCGGTGGCCTCGGCGGGCTCCATCAGCTTGGTGATCCGGCGCATGCCGGCCGCCGGGTCGACGACGACCTTCATCTCCTCGTCGGCCAGCTTCTTCACGGTGTCCAGCGCCAGCAGGATGCCGGGGGCGCGCCCCTCCTTGGCGAGGCGGTCGTTGCCGTCCAGCATGGTGCGCTGCACCGAGGCGGGGTGCACGGTGTCGCCGTTGGCGAGCAGCAGGCCCTCGCCGAAGAGGTCGCGGGCGCACCACAGGGAGTAGGCGTTGTTCCACTCCTCGGCCTTGTCGTTCTCGACCAGGGTGAGCTTGACGCCGTACTTCTGCTCCAGGGCGTCCTTGCGGTCGTACACCGCCTCCTTGCGGTAGCCGACCACGATGGCCGCCTCCCGCAGACCGACCTCGGCGAAGTTGCCGAGGGTGAGGTCGAGGACGGTCCGCTCACCGTCGACCGGCACCAGCGCCTTGGGCAGGGTGTCGGTGTACGGGCGCAGCCGGCGGCCGGCGCCGGCTGCCAGAACGAGGCCGATCATGCGGTGTCTCCTGATCCGTCGTGCTCCGCTTGTTCGAGCGCCGCGCGGCGCCGCGCGGGGGTCGCGTGGCAGTCGCACAACAGGTGACCGCATGGCGGGCCGCGCGGGGGTGACCGCGCGGTGTGCCCCGCGCACCAGCCGGCCACCCGGGAGGCGCTCCGGTACCGCCAGCTGGGCGGCACACCGTGTTAGTGATGGTAGGCGACCGGCGCGACCGGCCCGAACGCGCCCGGGGCAGCCGCGGGCGGGCCCCAGCCACCCGCGGCGGCGGGCCCGGCGGGGGCGGGCCGGGGGCCGGGTCCTGGGTGGGCCGGGGGCGGGCCGGGGTCGGCACGAATGTCCGCAAGCGGTCGGACCCGGGCACCGGTCGAACGGACTTGCTGTTCCAGGTGATCTTCGAATGCACAGGAGCGGGCAACCATGCGTCCGGCGGGAATCCACCGCACCCATACGGCAGACTGGGGCCCGACGCCACCGGTGCTCCCGAAAGAGGCCTCATGCCGCAGAGTCCCCCGACCAACCCGACGCAGTCCACCGCGCCGACGCACTTCACCTCGGAGATCGACACAGGGCTCGACGTCGAGACCGACGTGGCCGAGCCGGCCGGCCCGGCGGGCGGGCCGGAGATCCTCCTGGAGCTCGTCGACGACGAGGGCGTCACCATCGGGACGGCCGAGAAGCTCTGGGCGCACCAGCAGCCCGGCCGGCTGCACCGCGCGTTCTCGGTCTTCCTCTTCGACCGCCAGGGCCGGCTGCTGCTCCAGCGCCGCGCGCTCGGCAAGTACCACTCCCCCGGGGTCTGGTCCAACACCTGCTGCGGCCACCCGTACCCCGACGAGCCGCCGTTCGTGGCCGCCGCCCGCCGCACCGCCGAGGAGCTCGGTGTCGCACCCGCCCTGCTCTGCGAGGCCGGCACGGTGCGCTACGACCTCCCGGACGAGGCCTCCGGACTGATCGAACGCGAGTGGAACCACCTGTTCGTCGGTCTGGTCACCGCCCCCGTGGTGCCGGACCCGGACGAGGTGGACGACTACGCGTTCGTCACCGCGGACGAACTCCGGGAGCTGGAGAAGGAGCGGCCGTTCTCGGTCTGGTTCCGGACGGTCTTCGACGCCGCCCTGCCCGGCATCCGCGAGATCGCCGGACGCGACTGGTAGCGGACGCGGCCACCGCCGGCCCGGCTAGGTGCGGGCCGGCGAGCCGCTCTCGCCCGCCGGGGCCGCCGTCGGCGCAGCGTCCGGCGGGGCGCTCTGCGGTGCGAGCGTCATGACCTGCGAGGTGGCGGCGGCCCTGGGGGCAGCGGCGACGCCGTCCGGCGCGGCCCGGCCGTCCGGCGCCCGCTCGGCCGGCGGCAGCGGCAGCGAGGCCCAGATCACCTTGCCGCCGGCCGCCGTACGCTCCACGTCGCACACCCCGCCGGCCTGCAGCGTGACGCTCTTGACCAGCAGCAGCCCACGGCCGCCGAGCTTCCCGAGATCACTCTCCAGAGCCTTCGGCCGGTACGGGTGGTCGTCCTCGACCGCGACCCGCACCCACCCCTCGGTGATCGTCAGCTCCGTGGTGACCTGCGGCGACAGCACGGCCGCGTGCGTCACCGCGTTGCTCACCAGCTCGGAGACGATCAGCAGCAGGTCGTCGATCAGCTCCTGGTAGCGCAGCCCCGCCATCCCCTGGGCGAGCAGCCGGTCCCGTACCGCGTGCCGGGTCCTCGGCACCGAGGCGTCCTGGGCCAGGACCGAAATCCGCCAGACCCCTCCGAGGGGGCCGTCCACCGGCCGGCCGTCCACCGGCGCGGCCGCCCCGCTGATCTGTTCCACGTCAAGCCGCCCTTTCGCAAACGGTACGGGAGGCGTCACCGGCTGCCGCCGACGTCGGAACCAGGCTGTTCCGCCGAGGGCTCCCTTGGTCCACCGAGGCTAGGAGAGCGACGGCGGACACCACGGCAGCGTCGACAACTTGCTCGTGTCGGACTTTTTCTGCCCGCCTTTGACCACCGGGCATCGCGCGAGTGACAGAAATATTCACCCCGGATCACCGGATCGTTCACGGGGGCCCGGACTTCTCCACACCGGCCCCTCCGCCCCGCCCCACCTGCCCCCCGCACCGTTTCCACCTATTCGTCCCGCGGCTCCCCGACCACGGACCGCACCGCCTCCCCGGGCACAGAAACGCAGGTGAGAAGCACTCCAGAACCCTGGTAGTGTTCTCTCTGTCGCCAAGGGGAACAGCACGAAAACCCCGAGGCACACACCCTGTCCGGGTGGCGGAATGGCAGACGCGCTAGCTTGAGGTGCTAGTGCCCTTTATCGGGCGTGGGGGTTCAAGTCCCCCCTCGGACACGTTCTCAGTACATGCTTCCGGTTCGCCGGGCAGCATGGTTCGGCGCCCGCATCAGACTTCGGTCCGGTGCGGGCGTTCGGCGTTTCCCGGGCCACTCGCGTTCGCAGGGGCCGCCGATGGCGGCGAGCCGCAGGCGAGGGCGGGCAGGCGCGGACGGCCCGGCCCGGTCTTCCCGCGCACAGGCGTCGGGCGCCCGGCCGGGTTTCGGTGCCGCCGTAGTGCAGCCGCGCCGGCAGCGGCCTCCGGCCGGTCAGCCCAACCAGGAGCGCTCGGCGGCGAGCGCGCCGGCCTGGAAGCGGCTGCGGGCCCCGAGCACGTCCATCAGTTCCGAGATCATCCGCCTGACGGTGCGCTCGGAGATGCCGAGCTTCCGGGCTGCGACCACGTCGGTGTGGCCCTGCTGGAGGATGTGCAGCAGGGCGTAGTGCTGACTGGACATGTTGTGCCGGTCGCGGTTCCTGGAGCCGCAGAGCGTGGTCGCGTCCGCCCAGATCGCCTCGAACAGAAAGCACATGGCAGCGACCGCGCCCGTGCCGTACATCACGGTGGCGGTGTCGCTGCGCTCCGGGTCGAGCGGAACCACGGCGACCTCGCGGTCGATGATGATCATCCGCATCGGAAGCGTCGGCGCGGTACGGACCTGGCCGCCGCGCTCCACCAACCAGCGCGCGTAGTCGGTGGTCGGCTGGTGGTTGCGCACCGAGTCCAGGAAGGTGGTACGCAACTCGACGCCCCGATTGAGCAGTTCCTCATCGAGCGGGCGGCTCGAATCGCGGGCGGCCTGACTCTGTCCGCCGCCGGGAATGAGCGCCAGCACCTGGAACCGGGTACGGGCACCGAGTTCGGCCAGCCGGTCGCGGATGGCGTCCACCCCCACCAGGTCCTCGGTCCGGGTGAACCGCCGCCGGGACGCCGAATCGGCACGGATGACCTCAAGGGCGGCCTGCGCCTGTTCGATCTCCTGCCGGTGGGCGAGCAACTCGGCCTCCCGTTGGACGAGCAGAGCCTTGAGGCCGAGCTCGGGGACCACCGGGCGCATGGCGAGCGGGTCGTCCCAGGAGGAGCGGAGGAGCGAGAGTCGGATGAGTTCCTGATACGCGGACTCGATGTCGGCCCGGGAAAGGCCGAGTTCGGCGGCCAGGCCGTCCTCGGTCAGTTCGGGCTGCCGCAGCAGGGCCTCGTACACCACACCGGCCCGCGCGCTCAGCCCGAATGCCTTCAGTGCGGGCCACACGTCAGGACGCTTCCGGTTCGCGCCGGTTCTTACCGGAACCCGCCACCATGGTCATCGAACTTCCCCGCCTCCACGCCCGGCCCCGCCCGCCCTGTAGGTCTAGACCATTAGTCCGAGCGTGTCAAAGGTCCTGGTGAATCGGCGAGGGAATGTCCAGCCGGCGAGAAGAGAGTGCGGGATCACCAGGTCGAGCCCGTACTGCCGGGCGGACTGGGCAGGGCGACTACGGAGACCGAGCGGGGCTCGTCTCGGAAGAGATCCGGGGTCGTCATGCGGACCGGCGTCTGCCTCTGCCCGTCGGTGCATGCGATGGACCTGTCCGCAGCCTCGCTCCTGGCCCTGGTCCACTCCGGCTCCGGCTCCGGCTCCGGCTCCGGCACCACCATGCATCTCTGCGTCGACACCTCGTACCGACATTTCGTACCGGCGCCGCCTGGCCTGGCCTGGCCGTACGAGGCCGGGCCGGCTCCGGGCCGCTGGCCGGATCATGCACGGCCGAGTCCGGCCAGCCCGGGGCGTGGCAGCCCGACCCATCTGCGGGCAAGAGTGGGGCGATCCCCGCAGCGGCACCCCCGCACCGCTCCCAGGTGCAGCCGTGCCGACACCGGCGGTCCCGACCCAGCGACGCAGAGGAAGCAATGGCCGTTCTCGCCTTCGACCACCAAGTGACCTACCTGGAAAGGGAGTTCATCAGCTCTCCGGACCTTGCGGACGAGCCGGCCGCAGCCCTGCCGGCCGGGCTCGGACGGCGGCACGTCGCGCTGCCCGCGACAGGCACCGACAGCACGATCCGGCACCGTACCGAGGTCGCCGCCGACCGGCCGGCCGGGGGTGAGCGGTGAGCCCGCCGCCCACCGAGGTGGACGACGCGCGGCCCGCCCGTTCGCGGGCCGGCGAGCCGGCCGCCGCGGTCGCCCGCCTGCACCTGCGGCTCGGGCTACCCCAACTGGCAGGCCACGGAAGAGTTGTGGCCGCTACGGTGCTCGACGCCTTCGGGGTCGGAATGTTCGTCCCCCTGTCGTTCCTGTTCTTCGTCCTGACCACCGATCTGACGGTGGCCCAGGTGGGGCTGGGGGCCGGCATCGCCACCGCACTCTCGATCCCGGTCGCGCCGGTGGCCGGAATCGTTGTGGACCGCTGGGGTCCGCGGACCTCGCTGATCGCCAACAACCTTCTGGTGGCGGCTGGTTACCTCTGCTATCTGCTGGTGAACTCGCTGCCGGCCCTGATCGCCGGGATGCTCGTGGTGCTCTGCGCCGAGCGCCTGTACTTCGCGGCCTGGCCCGCGTTCGTCGCCGACCTGGCCGAGGGCGCCGAACTCGACCGCTGGTACGCCTTCACCACTGCGGGCACCAACGCCAGCGCGGGACTCGGCGGCGCGGCCGGCGGCCTGCTGCTGGGGAGCGGCTGGTCGGGCGCGGCCGTCTCCATCGTCGTGGTCAACGCCGCTACCAGCGTGGTTGCGGCGGGCCTGCTGATGACGCCCAAGCGGGCACGGGCGGTGCGCCCGGCCGCGGAGCCGCCGGGCGGAGCCGCCGGGGCGACGCCGACGGCGGCCTGGACGGGGTGGCGGACCCTGTTCCGGGACCGGGTGTTGTTGATCCTGATGGCGGCCCAGGCAGCGTTCGCGTTCGGCTGGCTGATCCCGACCGTCGTGCTACCGGTCTATCTGGTCGAGGTCGAGCGGATGCCGGCGTGGCTCCCGTCGACGGCGCTGACGGTGAACGCCGCCGTCATCGTCCTGACGCAGTCCCTGGTGACGGCCCGAGTGGTGGGATACCCACGCACCAGGGTGGTCTCCTGGGCGGCCGTGCTGATGCTCGGCTCGATCGCGCTGCTCGCGTTCGGCGCCACCGGACGCGGTACCGGCACGGTGGTGGCGGTCTACGCGGCGGTCCTGCTGTTCACAGCCGGCCAGATCCTGGCCGGCCCGGCCACCACCGCAATCTCGGCGACTGCCGCACCAGTGGAGGCGCGAGGCCGCTACCTGTCGGTGTTCAACCTGACCTGGGCCCTCTCCGCGATCGTCGGACCACTCCTGGTCGGTGGCCTGATCGAGCACCACGCGGGTCTGTTCTGGGCCCTCCTCGCAGCTCTGGTCGCACTCGGCGGCCTCGGCTACCGCCTGGCCGACCGCTGGGCGGTCCCCGACGTGGGGCGGGGCAGCAGGCGACCCACGTCGCCACCTCAATCCTGACCGGATGCCGTGGCGGGATCAAGCTCCAGGTGGCTGACCGGCGAGAACGCGTGTGGGGAAACGGCTTGCGTCCCCCTCGGACACAGAGCGGCAGCCCGTGGGCCGCGATGAGTGCCGGGCCGTGAGCCCGCGCCGGGGGATCCGGTCGCGGCGCCGCAGGCGCCCCTCACAGGCGGACCACTACCAGGGCGGTGTCGTCGTCCGCGCCGTCGCCGGCACCGAGGTCCGCGAGGAGGGCGTCCGCGAGGGGCTCGGGGGCGAGTGCGCGGTGGCGGGTGAGGCTCTCGGTGAGGCGGGCCAGTCCGGAGTCGATGTCCTCACCGCGGCGTTCGACGAGGCCGTCGGTGTAGAGGACGAGGGTGGCGCCGGGGGCGTACGCCGCCACCGCCTCCGTCCGGCGGGTGGTCTCGGGCCAGGCCCCGAGCGGCGGGTCGGTGGCGGCGTCGAGGAGCCGGAGCGTGCCGTCGGCCTGGACGAGGAGGGGCGGCGGGTGGCCCGCGCAGCTGTAGGTGATCCGGCGGGCCGCGCGGTCGATGACGGTCTGCACGGCGGTGGTGGCCAGGGCGCCGTCGACGGTGAGGGCGAAGAGGGCGAGTGTGGTCAGCGCCGTGGCGGGGTTCCCGGTGGCGCGGATGGCGGCGTTCAGTGCGCTGTGCAGCCGGCCCATGACACCGGCGGCCTCCAGCCCGTGCCCCACGACGTCCCCGACGGCGACGGCGATGCCGAGGTCGGTGCCGTGGTCGCCGAGGTCGATCAGGTCGTACCAGTCGCCGCACACGTTCATCGACCGGGCCGCGGGCCGGTAGCGCACGGCCACGAAGGAGCGGTAGGCCGGGGGGACGGCGGGGAGCATGGCCCGTTGCAGGCCGACGGCGACCTCGCGCTCACTGGCGTGCGCCTCGCGGAGCTGTTCGTTGAGGTCCTGCAGCTCCTGGGCACGGGCGAACAGGTCGGCGGCCATCCGCTCCTGGTGGGTGAGCTCCCCGCTGCGGACCTCGTCCGGGCGGTGCGCCCCGAGCTGGCGGACGAGCGCGGTGACCTCCTCCACCCGGTTGACGATCAGCGCCACCCGCCCGTCCGGGCCGAGCACCGGCACGTTGACCAGGCTCCAGTAGCGCTCCTCGAAGTCCCCCGACCCGTCCGCCGATTCGACGTCGTAGCGCTGCAGCGCCATGGTGTCCCACCGGCCGGTGGCCAGGACCCGCTCCAGGGAGGCCCGCAGCGTGGTGGTGCCGGCCATGTGCGGGTCGGCCGGATTGTCGGGGAAGACGTCGAACACCTGCCGGCCGACCAGGTCCGCGATGGCGCGCCCGGAGACCTTCAGGTAGGCCGCGTTGGCGTCCACCACGACCAGGTCGGGAGTCATCACCAGCATGGCGCTGGGCACGGCGTGGAACACCGCCCCGTAGTCGATGTCCAACCCTGGCACGGTGCTCCTCGCTGGTGGCTCGGCCCCCGGGTAACGCCAAATCTACGCCCCGCCACCTGCCGCCGCCGGGGAGCCCGCCCGGCGGTAGCTGCTGCCGTCCCTCGGCCGGGCGAGCAGCCCGGCCTCGACCAGGTACCGGCGCAGCGCCGAGCAGTCGGGGTGCACCGTGAGCAGTGCGTCGTTGACCTCGCGCTCGCTGTAGTCACGGCCCGGCTCGAACAGCGTTCGGGCGAGGTGGACGAGCAGTTGTTCGCGGCGGGCGGCCTTGCGGGGAATCACGGTCAGGCGCCCCCCGGTGAAGAGGTCGGCGACGCCGCGGCTGGGACTGTTGTCGGACATGCCCCCGAGCCTCTCCCACCGGCAGGCCTTCGGACAAAGTGTTTTCACAGGTCAGCGGCGCCCCGGCGGGCGAGGCGCCGACCGTTTCAGAGCGCGGCCACGGTCACCGTGTCCGAGAAGAAGTTGGTGACGTAGAGCGTCGCCCCGTCGGGGGCCACCGCCGCACCGCGCGGGCCGTTCGGGACGGGGATGGTGGCGATCACGGTCCGCGCCGCCGTGTCGACGACCGAGACCAGGTCGAACGGGAAGTGCGCCACGTACAGGCGCGAACCGTCCGGGCTCACGGCCACGCCGTACGGGCCGCGTTCGAGGGGCACCGTCGCGAGCAGCTCGGCGGGGGCGGTGCCGGAGAGGGCCGTGACGCCGGAGGCGTCGATCACCGAGACGGTGTCCGCGAAGTAGTTGCTCGCGTACAGCAGGCCGCCGTCGGGGCTGACCGCGAGGCCGACCGCGAAGTCCACCCCGGAGAGCCGGCCGCGGGTCTTGGTGAGGCCGTCGACCACCTGCACCTGGTTCTCCAGGGCGTTGGACACCAGCAGCCGCGAACCGTCCGGGGTCATCGCCAGACCGTACGGCCGCTCCTCGAAGACGGTGTTGACGGTCACCTCGCCGGTCGCGGTCAGGACGACGGACAGCGCGGAGGAGTGCGTGTCGGCGACGTACAGGCGCTCGCCGTCCGGGCTGACCGCGACGCCGTACAGGCTCACGCCGACCGGGATCGTCGCCACCACCCGCCGGCTCGCCGGGTCGATGACGGTGACCGACCCCGCGTGGAAGTTGGTGACGTAGGCGCGGGTGCCGTCCCGGGCCGCCGCCACGCTGTGCGGGCCGTCGCCCACCGCGATCGTGTCGAACGGCCGGCCGTCGGCGAGCAGCCGGCCCGTCGGAAGTGCATGGGAAACTGACATGATCTGCTCCGTCGGAGAGCCCGAACTGTGGCACGGGGGTGGCGTGTCACGACGTCGCTCCCGTCCGGCGGCCGGGGCTCGGCCGGGTCTGCCGACCGGCGTCCCGGTGGCTGCGGGCCCTCCCGGGCAGGCGGCCGCCACGCGGTCTCGCCGAGGGCGTCGGGGCCACCCGGCGGTACGCCGTGACCACCTTCAACTCTCGCGCAGACCAGGGGTGTCGGCAAACGCGGACGCGCACCGGGCCCCCTCCGCCGCACCCGCCGGAGCAGGTCCGAAGGCCGGCTCTCAGGCGTGGCATCCGGGCAGACCGCCGTGGTACTCGATCATCTCGCGGAACGACCCCAGGACGTCGATCGGGGCGCCGGGGGCGGCACCTTCGGCCTCGGCCCGGGCGCGGTGCAGGTTGGAGACCAGCCGTTCGGGGTCCAGCAGGTCGGCGTAGCGCCCCAGATCCGCCTCGCAGGCCGCTTCGAGCGGCGTCAGGCCGGCCGCGCGGGACTCCGTGGCGAGCCCCTGGACCCAGCGCAGGTACGCCCGGTTGGCGTCGATCAACTCCGCTCCGCCGACCGGACCGTGGCCGGGGACGACCACGCGGGGCCGCAGCGCGGCGAGTTCGTCCAGGACCCGGAGCGAGCCGGACACGGATCCCATCAGGGTGTACGGGGTCACTCCCGACATCACGATGTCGCCGGTGAACAGCACGCCGCGGTCCGGGATCCAGGCCACCGTGTCGTTGGTGCTGTGCGCGGGGCCGAAGTGGATCAGCTCGACCCGCAGGTCACCGGCGTGCAGGGTGAGCGCGTCCTCGAAGGTGAGCGTGGGGAGCCGCACGGACACCGCGCCCCAGTCCACACCGGGCCAGAGCCCCTGCAGTCCGAGCCCCGCCTCCGCGCTCTGGGTCCGGGTCTCCCGGTGCGCCACGACCACGGTGCCCGGGCCGAAGAGCGAGTTGCCGAAGGTGTGGTCGCTGTGGTGGTGGGTGTTCACCAGGACGTCCGGCTCGTCCGGCGCCACGGCCGCGACGGACTCGCGCAGCAGGACGGTGCGGCGCTCGGTCGCCGCCGTGTCGACCACGAGCGCCCGGCCTCCCCCCACCACGATGCCGGAGTTGTTGAGGCACCAGCCGCCGTCGGGCTGGACATGGGCGTAGACGCCGTCGGCGAGCTCCTCCAGGCGCGGGGCCGGCGGTTCGGCGCGGTTCACCGCGAGGGGTCGGACGGACGGAATGGTCGCCATGGTCGGTCTCCCGGGGCCGGGTTCGATGGGGGGCGGGTGTGCTGGGGATCGCGTGCGCCGTGATCAGGTGCGCCGTGATCGGATGCGCTGGGATCGGTGCGGCGGGTCCGGGTACGGCTGATCCGGGCTGCCGGGGCCAGGCTGGCAACGCGTGCTGCAGACGCTCTGGAGGGCCGGTCCAGGCCTGCGGCGCCGACCTCTGCAGGCCGGTTGGACCGGGCCTCCAGAGCACTCTGGGACGGTCGGGTGCAGACCCGGCCGCGCACCGCGGCACGCGGCTCGGACGGAGGACACCCGTGGCACCGACGACCCACCCGACAGCACCCCAGGCGGCAGACCCCGCGACGGACCCCGCGACGGACCCCGCGACGGACCTTGCCGGCGACGCGGCGGCCGGACCCGCCGGCGCCGAGCTGTACACCGAGATCCTGGCCCTGTACGCCCGGCAGGCCTGGCAGTTGGACGGCTCCGACGCGGAAGCCTTCGTGGCCACGTTCACGGAGTCGGCGTCGTTCGCCCATGTCTCCAGCAACGAGGTGCTGGTCGGGCGTCAGGCCATCGCCGAGGCACTGCACCGCACCGCCGAACGCCGCCGGGGCGCCGTGCACCGGCACTGGTTCAGCCAGTTGCGGGTCGAACGGGTGGACGCGGACACGGTCAACACCTGGTACTACGCCATCGTCAGCGCGACGGACGCGACCGGCGCGGTCACCTGGGACCCGAGCTGCGTCGTGGAGGACGTGCTCGTCCGCTCGGAGGGCCGCTGGCTGACGAGCAGCCGGGTGGTGCGACGCGACGACCTGCTGCTGCGGTGAGCCAGCGGCGAAGCCGCGAACGCAGCAGTGGGCGCAGCAGTGCGGCCGGGACGAGGCCGGAAGAACGGCGGGCGCCCGCCCCCCGTCGGCCGGGGGCGGGCGCTCGGCCGGGTCAGACTCCGGCGGCCCGGCGGCCGCCGGGCACGGCCGCGAGCAGTTCACGGGTGTACTCGTGCTCGGGCTCGGCGAAGATCCGCGCGGTCGGACCGGTCTCCAGCAGCCGGCCGGAGCGCATCACCGCCACCCGGTCGCAGAGCTGCCGGGCGACCGCCAGGTCGTGGGTGATGAACAGGTAGCTCAGGCCGAGGTCGGCCCGCAGCCGGTCCATCAGGTCCAGGATCTGGGCCTGGACGGAGACGTCCAGGGCGGACACCGGCTCGTCGCAGACCAGCAGGTCGGGGTTGAGGGCCAGGGCGCGCGCGATCGCCACCCGCTGGCGCTGGCCGCCGGACAGCTCCGCCGGGCGTCGCTCCAGGTGGCTCTCGGGCAGTGCCACCAGGTCGAGCAGTTCGGCCGCCCGCGCCCGCCGGGCGGCCCGGTCACCGACCCGGAAGGCGCGCAGGGGCTCCTCGACGATCCGCCGGACGGTGAACCTCGGGTCCAGCGAGGAGAAGGGGTTCTGGTAGACGATCTGCATCCGGCGGCGCATCCGGCGCAGCTCCGCGCCGCGCAGGGCGCCGAGGTCGACGCCGTCGAGGCGGACGGTGCCCGAGCTGGGCTCCTCCAGCCGCATCACCATCCGGGCCGTGGTCGACTTGCCGGATCCGGACTCCCCGACCAGGGCGAGCGCCTCGCCGCGGGCGAGGGTGAAGCCGACGCCGTCGACGGCGCGCAGCACGCCGCCCCGGCCGGCGCCCCTGGGCAGGGCGAAGTCCTTGGTCAGCCCGCGCACGTCGAGCAGCGGTGCGCCGACGGGAGACGGGCCGGCGGCCGGGGCACCGGCCGGCGGCGCCGGACGGGCGGGCCGCGTCCGCCCCGCGCCGGGCACCGCCGCCATCAGCTTCCGCGTGTACGGGTGGGCCGGCTGCTCCAGCACCTGCCCGGTCGGGCCGGACTCCACCACGCGGCCCCCGGTCATCACCACCACCCGCTGGGCGCGGTCCGCGGCGACGCCGAGGTCGTGGGTGATGAGCAGCATGGCGATCCCGAGTTCGCGGGTCAGGCCCTCCAGGTGGTCGAGCACCTGGCGCTGGACCGTGACGTCCAGGGCGCTGGTGGGCTCGTCCGCGATGATCAGCTCGGGGCCCGCCACGAAGGCCATCGCGATCAGCACCCGCTGCCGCATGCCGCCGGAGAGCTGGTGGGGGTACTGCCGGGCCCGGAGCGCGGGCTCGGACACACCGGCCAGGCCGAGTGCCTCGACGGCGCGCTCGTGGGCCTGCGCACCCCGGGCGATCCCGTGGATCCGCAGCACCTCCGCGACCTGGTCTCCGACGCGCCGCAGCGGATTCAGCGCGACGGCCGGATCCTGCGGGACGAACCCGATCGCCCGCCCGCGCAGCGCGCGCAGGCCGGCCTCGTCCAGGCGGGCCAGGTCCTGCCCCCCGAAACGGATCTCACCGCCCTCGACGCGGGCCGCGGCGGGGAGCAGCCGGGTGACCGCGAGCGCCGTGGTGCTCTTGCCGGAGCCGGACTCCCCCACCACGGCCACCGTCTCGCCGCGCGCGACCGAGAGGTCCACCCCGTCGACCGCGACCACCGGCCCGCGGCTGCCGTGGTAGACCACGCGCAGCCCGCGGATCTCCAGTACCGGCTCTGCTCCCGGCTCTGCTCCCGGCCCGGGACAGGCCCGGCCACCGAGGTCCGCGATGTCCTTGCGGTACTGGTAACTGTCCATGTCTCTCCTGCCCTTGGGCCCTGCGGGACGGTACCGGCGCGACACTAGCAGCACCTCCGGCCGCCCGGGCAGGTGCTCCGGACGCCGCGGGAGCCGTTCTGGAGCGGCCCTCCAGAACCCGCTGCGAGCCTGCTGACTGCGGAGGTGCGCCCCGGCCACCTCCGTCACCCTGCGAACCGACAGCGGAAGGACCAACCGAGGTGACTGACCTTCGGACGAGAAACGCCCTGGTCACCGGTGCCACCAGTGGCATCGGTCTGGCCAGCGCCACCACCCTGGCGGACCTGGGACACCGGGTCTTCCTGACGGCCAGGACGCCGGAGGCGGTGGCCCGGACAGTCGGCGACCTGCGCGCCCTCGGCCACCGGGCCGACGGCATCGCCGCCGACGTCCGATCACCGCAGGACGTCCGGCGGCTGGTCGCCGCCGCGACGGAGGCCTTCGGCCCGATCGACATCCTGGTCAACAACGCCGGGCGCAGCGGCGGCGGCCCGACCGCGCAGCTGACCGACGAACTCTGGTTCGACGTCGTGGACACCAACCTGAACAGCGTCTTCCGGGTCACCCGCGAGGTGCTGGCCGCCGGCGGGCTGGCGGGGCGGGACTGGGGACGGGTCATCAACATCGCCTCGACGGCCGGGAAGCAGGGTGTCGTCCTGGCTGCCCCGTACTCCGCCTCGAAGCACGGCGTGGTGGGCTTCAGCAAGGCCCTCGGCCTCGAACTGGCCAGGACGGGCGTGACGGTGAACGCCGTCTGCCCCGGCTTCGTCGAGACGCCGATGGCCGAGCGGGTGCGCGAGGGGTACGCGGCGCTGTGGGGGACCTCCGAGGAGGAGGTGCTCGGCCGGTTCGAGGAGCGGATCCCGCTCGGCCGGTACACCACGCCGCAGGAGGTGGCCGGGCTGGTGGGCTACCTGACCACGGATGCGGCCGCGGCCATCACCGCCCAGGCCATCAACGTCTGCGGCGGGCTCGGGAACTTCTGACCCGCACGGCCCGTGCGTACAGGGTGATGCCCCGGCCGGAGGGCCGGGGCATCACCCTGTACGCGTACCGCTCACCCGGCGAGGTGGATCCTGCCGAGCGCGCCGATGCTGGCGATCCGCTGCTCGGCCAGCAGGTCGGCCGCCGCCGCGGGGGTGACACCGCGTTGCGAGGCCAGCCGGAACACCTCGCGGGCGGTGTCCCGGATGCGCAGCGCCCGGGCGCGGGCCCGCGCCCGGTCGTACCCGGCGAACTCGTCGGCGACCTGGATCACACCGCCCGCGTTGACCAGGTAGTCGGGGGCGTAGAGGATCCGGCGGTCGGCCAGGATCCGCCCGGCCTCCGGCGAGG
This sequence comes from Kitasatospora sp. NPDC057223, assembly GCF_042669755.1. Taxonomy (NCBI): domain Bacteria; kingdom Bacillati; phylum Actinomycetota; class Actinomycetes; order Kitasatosporales; family Streptomycetaceae; genus Kitasatospora; species Kitasatospora sp. NPDC057223. The sequence continues at coordinate 42,594 of NZ_JBHUWW010000034.1, forward strand.
CGAGCTGGTTGTTGGCGCCACCGCAGACGATCTCGGCCGCCAGGGTGGCGGCGAGGTGCTCGGTGACGGTGCCGCCGAGCGCGCACGGCGCGTAGACGTCCAGACCGGCCGCGAGGAACGACTCGCGGTCCGCCGCCACCTCGATGGCGGCGCCCCGCACCAGGCCGCGGGCGCGGGCGGCGGCGCGCGGATCGACGTCGTGGACCACCACCGTCGCACCGTGCTCCACCAGGTGCCGGACGAGGCGGCGGCCGACCTTTCCGACGCCCTCCACCCCGATCCGGCGGCCGGTCAGGTCGTCGCTCCCCCAGACCTCCTCGGCACTGACCAGGATGCCCTGGAGCACCCCGAGCGCGGTCAGCACGCCCGAGTCGCCGGATCCGCCGTGCTCGGCCGTGCGGCCGGTCACGTAGCTGCTCTCCCGGGCCACCACGTCCATGTCCTCGCTGGAGGTGCCGACGTCGCAGGCGGTGATGTACCGCCCCGACAGCGACTGGACGAACCGGCCGAAGGCGCGCAGCAGGGCCTCGGAGCGGTGGGTGGCCGGATCGCCGATGATCACCGCCTTGCCCCCGCCGAGGTCGAGGCCGGCCAGGGCGTTCTTGTAGGACATGCCGCGGGAGAGCCGGAGCACGTCCCGCAGGGCGCTCTCCTCGTCCGGGTAGGCGCGGAACCGGGTACCGCCCAGGGCTGGGCCGAGTGCGGTGGAGTGGATGGCGATGATCGCCCGCAGTCCGCTGGCCGGGTCCTGGCAGAAGACCACCTGTTCGTGGCCGGCCTCGGTGTCCAGGACGGCCCAGCGGCCGGCGTCGGCGGCCCGCGTCACGGCGGGCGGCGGCGGAACCCTGACGACGGGCGGCACCGTGACGGCGGGCGCGGGAGGCACCGTGGCGGCGGGCGGCACCGTGGCGGTGGCGGCGGGCCCGGGGCTCATCGGGCGAGTGCGGGCGCTACCCGCTCCGCGAACAGACGCAGCGTCCGCGCGGACGTCTCCAGGGGCAGGTTGCCCGAGTGGACGGTGAAGCTGAGGGTGATGTCCTCGCCGTACCAATCGGCGACCTCCTTCAGCTGGCCGATCACCTCGTCCGGGCTGCCGGCCAGGATCTGGTTCTCCTTCAGCCGCCGGTCGAAGTGGAGCAGCTTGCCGGCCTCCTCCAGCCGCTCGTAGCCCGGGTAGTCGGCGCTGCGCGCCTTGCCCCAGGCGCGGGTGGCCACCGCGATCCGCTCGCTGTACTGCTCCTCGTCGTAGCGGCCGAGCCGGCGGGCCTCCTCGCCGTCCTCGTCGAGGAAGAGCCCGAAGCTGATCTGGACGGACTCCCGGCCGGGCTCCCCACCGCCCTCGGCCCAGCCCTCGCGGTAGGCCGCCAGGATGTCCAGGAAGCCCTGGCGGCCGGAGATCGCGGGCACCCCCTGCAGGCCCCGGCCGGCCAGTCCGGCGGCGTGGGCGGAGGCGGGGCTGCTGGCGGTGGCGACGAAGACCGGCGGGTGCGGCCGCTGGTAGGGGCGGGGCAGCAGGGTGACGGGGCCGAAGCGGTGGAAGCTGCCCTCCCAGACCACGTCCTCCTCCGTCCAGAGGCGCTCGATCGCCCGTACTCCCTCCTCGAAGCGGGCCCGGCTCTCGTCCAGCGGTACCTCGAAGGCGGCGAACTCGTCGGGCAGGAAGGCGCGGCCGAACCCCACGTCGAGCCGGCCGCGGCTCAGGTTGTCCAGCACCGCGAGCCGGGCGGCCAGTTGGACGGGGTGGTTGAAGGCGGGAATGACCGCTCCGGTGGCGACCCGGATCTGTTCGGTGCTCCGGGCGATGGCCGTGAGCAGCGGCACCGGGTCGGGGCTGTAGCCGCCGTAGGCGAAGAAGTAGTGCTCCACCGTCTTGACGTGGTGGAAGCCCAGTTTGTCCGCCAGGACGGCTAGTTCGATGGCCTCGTCGTAGTAGTCGGCGGCACCGCGGTGCTCGGGGCCGACGGTCGGGAAGAAGGTGATGCCGAATCGCATGAGAGCCTCCGGGACGACGGGAACGTCGGGAACGTCGGGGTCGACGGGATGACGGGGACGGTGATGACGGCGGCGGCGCGGGAGTCCGGTGCTCTCACCGGCGCACCACGAGGGCCGAGTTGAAGCCCCCGTAGCCACGGGCCAGCACGAGTGCGGTGCGCAGCCGGGCCTCGCGGGGTGCGCCGGTCACGAGGTCGATGGGGAGGTCGTCGGCCGGCGCGGTGTTGACCGTCGGCGGAATCACCTGGTCGCGCAGGGCGAGCAGCGCGGCCACGACGTCCACCGGCGGGCCTCCGGCCAGCAGCCGTCCGGTCATGGTCTTGGGAGCGGTGACCGGCACCGCGCGCGGCCCGAAGACCTCGGCCAGCGCCTCGGCCTCGGCCCGGTCCGGCCCGGGGAGGCCCGCCGCGTCGGCGAACACCACGTCCACCTCGTCGGGACGCAGCCCGGCGTCGGCGAGGGCGTCGCCGATCACCCGGCGCAGGCCGGGGGGCCGCCCGGAGCCGGGCCGGGGGTCGAAGCCGGCCGCGTACCCGACGATCTCGCCGTAGCGCCGGTGGGCGCCGCGCCGGCCGGCCGAGTCGCCGTCCTCGACGATCAGCAGGGCACCGCCCTCACCGGGTACGTATCCCTCGGCCCGCGGGTCGAACGGCAGGTAGGCGTCCGCTGCCTGCCGGGCGCGGCTGAGCAGGCCGTGCGAGATCTGGGAGACCAGCGCGTACGGGTTGAGCGGCGCCTCGACACCGCCGGCCACCACCAGCCGGGCTCCCTTGCGGAGCAGCCGGCGCGCCTGGCCGAGGGCGTCGAGGCCGGCCGCCTGCTCGGCGACCAGCGCGCTCCCGGCGCCGCGCAGGTTGTTCCGGATGGAGATCTGGCCGCTGTTGACGGCGTAGAACCAGGCGAAGCACTGGTAGGCGCTGACGTGCTGCGGGCCGAGCGTCCAGAGCTTCTGGACTTCGTGCTGGGTGAACTCGAACCCTCCGGAGGCGTTGGCGGTGGCCACGCCCAGCTCCAGCGGGTCGAACGCGGTGAGGTCCACCTCGGCGTCCGCCAGGGCCCAGTCGGCGGCCGCGAGCGCGAACCGGGTGACCTGGTCGGTCTGCGGGACGAGCCGGCCGGGCAGGTGGTCGGCCGCCTCGAAGCCCCGGACCTGTCCGGCCAGCCGGGACGGATAGGACGAGGCGTCGTACCGCTCGATGGGCCCGATGCCGCTGCGGCCCTCCAGGGTGGCCGCCCAGTACTCCTCGGCGCCGAGGCCGTTGGGGGCGACGACGCCGAGGCCGGTCACCACTGCCGTGCTCATACGGTGCTCCTCAGCAGGGTCGGGCGGCGGAGGATCATCGCGCTCTGGAAGCCGCCGAAGCCGCTGCCGACCGTCAGTGCGACGTCCACCCGGTGGTCCCGGGCGGTCAACGGGACGTAGTCCAGGTCGAGTTCGGGATCCGGATCGTGGAGGTTGGCGGTGGGCGGCACCACCGAGTGCTCGATCGCCAGGGCGCAGGCGGCGATCTCGATGGCGCCGATGGCGCCGAGCGAGTGCCCGATCATGGACTTGATGGAGCTGACCGGCACCCGGTAGGCGTGCTCGCCGAGGCTCTTCTTGAACGCGGCGGTCTCGTGCCGGTCGTTCTGCTTGGTGCCGGAGCCGTGGGCGTTGACGTAGTCCACGGCGGTGGCGTCGGTACGCGCCTCGGCCAGCGCCGCGGTGATCGCGTCCGCCATCTCCGCGCCGTCGGGGCGCAGTCCGGTCATGTGGTAGGCGTTGCAGCGCGACGCGTGGCCGGTGATCTCGGCGTAGATCCGGGCACCGCGGCGCAGCGCGTGGCCGAGGTCCTCCAGGACGAGCACGGCGGCGCCCTCGGCGACCACGAAGCCGTTGCGGGTCCGGTCGAAGGGCCGGGAGGCGTGTTCGGGGTCGTCGTTGCGGGGGCTGGTCGCCTTGATCGCGTCGAAGCAGGCGACCGCGAGCGGCGAGATGGGCGCGTCGGTGCCGCCGGTGATGACGACGTCGGCCGCGCCGTCGCGGATCAGGTCACGGGCGTGGGCGACCGCGTCCAGGCCCGAGGTGCAGCCGGTGGAGACGACGGCGGCGGGGCCCTCCGCGCCCACGCTCCAGGCGAGTTCGGTCGCGATGGAGCTGGGGACGAGGTAGTTGTACAGGTGCGGGGTGGCGTGGTCGCTGTCCAGCACCCACTTGCCGCCGGTGTCGCTGAGGACGACGTACTCGTCCTCCAGCGCCATCGTGGCGCCGACGGCGCTGCCGATGCTCACGCCCAGCCGGGCCGGGTCCACGCCCGCGAGGTCGATGCCGCTGTCGGCCACCGCCTCGCGGGCGGCGACCACGGCGAGCTGGGAGGAGCGGTCCATCCGCCGGATCTCCCGGGCGGTCAGCCCGTTGAGGGCCGGGTCGAAGTCGCATTCGCCGGCGCTCTGCGAACGGAAGGGGGACGGGTCGAAGAAGGTGATCCGGCGGGTGGCGGTCCGTCCGGAGGTGAGGAGATCCCAGAAGTTCTTCACACCGGTCGCCCCCGGCACCACGGTGCCGATTCCGGTGATGACAACACGACCGTCCATGCGGTGTCCTCTGCTGTTCGTGGGTCCGGCGCGGGGCCGGTCTGCTGTTGGGCCTGATCGTGACAACCGCCGGTCCACCACCGGTCGAGGGCTCATGGAGCCGCGAGCCCGCCCCCCGGCCCGGACCGGCGCCCGGTCACCGTCCGTTCACCGCCCGGGCGGCGGCGCGGGCAGCCGGACGGACTGGGGGTGGCGGAAGAAGTCGGTCGGGTCCCAGCGGGCCTTGACCTGCTGCAGCCTCGGGTGGTTGACGCCGTGGTACAGCTCCGCCCAGGAGACGCCGGAGGTGTTGGACCCGGGGTCGCCCACGCCGGTGTCCGGGTAGTTGATGTAGCAGCCGTCGGTACGCCCGTCCGGCACCGGTACGCCGCCGGTGGCGGCGTACACCTCGCGGTACAGGCCGGTGGCCCAGGCGATGTTGGCGTCGTCGTCCGCCGGGCTGGTCCACAGGCTCTGGTAGAGGACCTTGAGGATGGCGCCACGCTGCGCCACCGCGGTGTCCTGCGGCGCGACCGCGCCGATCCGGCCGCCGACCAGGTTGAACACCACCATCGCGTTCGGGTTGGTGACCGCCGTGCTGGTCAGGTAGCGGTAGAGGACGGCGCTCTGCTCGTCGGTGAAGCCCTTGAGCAGGTAGGCCGAGTGGTGGTCGCTGCGGACCGCCGGGTTGTTGCCGATCGCCGAGGCCGTCCCGAGGTAGCGGGTCGCGCGCAGCCAGGGCAGCCGCTTGGGTTCGGGGAGCGCCGCGAGGTCGACCCCCGTCCCGGCGGTGATCGCGGCCAGGTACGCGTCGAGCAGGGCGCGGGCGCCGGGGATGCCGGCGTCGATCTGGGTGAGCACGGTGACGGCGCCGCTGGAGCGGTGGGTGAGGGAGAACGAGCCGCTGAGCGCGGTGTAGGGCGAGTCGGGGCCGCTGTTGGCCTCGAACCAGGCGCCCGTGTTGTGCACGAGGGCGGCGAACCTGTCCTCCGTGAGGGTGCTCCACGGAATGGGCACGGCGCTGATCAGCACCTCCTCCGGCGGCCTGACCAGCAGTCGCTCCGGCCGGTCACCGGCGCGGCCCGGGCTGCGGAACCAGTACCGGGTGATGACACCGAAGTTGCCGCCGCCGCCCCCCGCGTAACCCCACCACAGCTCGCGGTTCGGGTCGTCGGCCTCGCGGGTGGCGACCACCGCGCGGACGGTGCCGTCCGCACCGACCACGACCACCTCGACGGCGTGCAGGTGGTCGACGGTGAGGCCGTGGGCGCGTGAGAGCAGGCCGAAGCCGCCGCCGGCGACGTGCCCGCCGATGCCGACCGAGTAGCAGAGGCCGCCGGGTATCGTCACGCCCCAGTTCTTGTAGAGGGTGTCGTAGACGTTGAGCAGGGTCGCGCCGGCCTCCACCTCGAAGGCGCGGCGGGTGGCGTCGTAGGAGACCCGGGTCATGGTGGACATGTCGATGACCGTCTCCACCTCGGGGTTGAGGACGAAGTCGGCGAGGCAGTGCCCGCCGCTGCGCACCGAGACCCGCCGGCCCGCCCGCACCGCCTCGCGGACGGCGGCGACCACGTCGGCCGTCGAGTGCGGCAGGTGGACGCGGCCGGGTGTGCCCACCCAGCGCTGGTTCACGCCGGTGACCAGCTCGCGGTAGCGGGGGTCGCCGGGGGTGACGGTGACGAGGCCGGCGGCGGGCCCGGACGGCGGCCCGGGGGCGGCGGCGGCCGCGACGCCGTCCACCGCCGCGGTGGCGGTCAGCGCGGTGGCCGCGCCCAGCAGGAGGCGGCGGCTGAGATCGGCTGGCATGGCGTTCTCCGGTGCACGAGGTCGGACAGGACGGGGCCGGACACGGCGGGGGCGGCCGCCGGAGAAGGGGTCAGCGCACCGGGGACGCTTCGGCGAGGATGTCGATCACCGCGAAGGACCAGGTGAACCCGGCACCCACCCCGGCGAGCAGGCAGCGCTGCCCCGGCCGGGCCTTGCCGGAGGACACCAGGTGCGCGAGACCGGCGTACTGGTCGCCCGCGCCCAGGTGGCCGACGGTGCGGGCCCACGGCCATGTGGTCGCCTCCGGGCTCACCCCCCAGGGGCGCAGGAAGCTGCTGGTGAGCCGGCGCAGCCCGAAGTGCGGCAGGACGAACCAGTCGATGTCGGCGAGTTCGGCGTCGGCGTCGGCCAGCGCCCGCTTGAGGGCCTCCTGCTGGCCGGCCGAGACCCGGCTGACGCAGTACGAGATCCCGTGGGCGGCCACGAAGTCCTGCTTGTGGGCGTCCAGGTCGACCCTGGGGCGGTGGCTGAACGGCGCCGCCCCGGCCGGGTCGTCACCGCGGTGCAGGCCCTCCAGGTCCGCGTCGGAGACGGTGGCCAGGCTGCGCAGCGCGGCGAAGCCGGTGCGCCGGGACAGCACCAGGGCCGTGCCGCCGTCGGCGTACACGGTGCCCGGGTCGCTCTTCCAGCGGTCGAAGCCCGGTGCGCCGAACCGGTCCCCGGTGGTGAGCAGTGCCGCCGTCCCGCCGCTCCCGGCCAGGAAGCCGGCGGCCAGTTCCAGCGCCGCCATGCCGCCGTTGGACATCTGGCGGATCTCCACGGCCGGGCACCGGTTGCCCACGGCCACCCGCTGCACGTACGAGGCCGGCGCCCAGAGGTCGTGCCCCTGGTAGTAGACGTCGGCGTGCAGGATCAGGTCGATGTCGTGCGGGCCGTGGCCCGAGGCGCCGAGGGCCGTGCGGGCGGCGGCGGCGGCCAGTTCGGCGGGCGCCTCGCCCGGCGCGACCGAGACCGACTGCAGGTCGGTGCTCCGCGCGACCTTCGGGTCGCAGAGGCCGTCGGCGACCGCGTCCGCGACCCGGATCCGTCCGGGCAGCCGGTCGGCCGCGGAGGCGATGTAGACGTCTTCGTATCGCATGCCGCCCTCTCGGGTGATGGGCCGTCGGCCGGCGGCGGGCGCTGCCGGCCCCGCCATCCTTCGGCGGTGTCCTGGATGCGGCGTCCAGGGCGGGTCCAGCGGGCGTTGGCAGAGTGCCCGACCGGACGGGCCGGCCGGAGGGGCCGGCCCGCGGCAGCGGAGGTTCACCGGATGTCCGTCACGAACAGCTCCACCGAGAACGGCCCCGCAGGGAACAGCTCCACCGGGTCCGCACCGGGCGGCTCCGCGTCCGCCCCGCAGGGGCGGACGCGCGGGGTCGCCCTGCTGTTCCCCGGCCAGGGGGCGCAGCAGCCGGGGATGGCCGCCGGCCTGTACCGGGCCGACGAGGCGTTCGCCGCCCGGATCGACGAGGTGCTGGCGCTGTGGGGCGCGCAGGGCCGCGCGATCAGGCGGGACTGGCTGTCGGCGACCCCCGACGTGCCGCTGGACGACCTGCGGCGCGCCCAGCCGCTGCTGTTCGCGGTGGACTGGGCCCTGGGCCGGATCGTCCTGGACCGGGGCCTGCGGCCGGACGCCCTGCTGGGGCACAGCGTCGGCGAGGTGGCCGCGGCCGTACTGGCGGGGGTGCTGAGCCTGGCGGACGCCGCCGCGCTGATGGCGGACCGGGTGCGGCACCTGGCCACGGCGCCGCCCGGCGGCATGCTGGCGGTGGCCGCCTCGCCCGAGGAGGTGGCGCCGCTGCTGGGTGCGGACGTGGTGGTCGGCGCGGTCAACGGCCCGCGCCAGGTGGTGGTGGCGGGCGCCGACGGGCCGCTCGCGGCGGCCGAGGCCCGGCTGCGGGCGGCCGGCCTGGTCTGCCGCCGGGCCCGTACGGTCAGTGCCTTCCACAGTCCGGTGGTGGCGGCGGCGGCCGTCCGCTGCCTGCCGGCGTTGCGGGCCACGGTGCTGCGGCCGCCCGCCCTGCCGCTGTTCTCGGGCTACACGGCCGCGCCGCTGACCGGCCGGCAGGCCACCGATCCGGGGTTCTGGGCGACGCAGCCGGCCGCGCCCGTGCTGTTCGGGCCCGCCCTGGACGCGTTGCTGGCGACCGGCCCGCTGCTGCTGGTGGAGGCGGGGCCGGCCCAGGGCCTCACCATGCTGGCCAAGCGGCACCGGGCGGTGTCCTCGGGCGCGTCCGCCGCGGTCGCGTTGCTGCCGGCCCGGCCGGCCGGGGGCGACGCCGAGCCGGCCGCGGTGCGGGAGGTGTACCGGCGGCTGGCCGAGGAGGGGAGGCTTCAGGAGCCTTCCAGTGCGGTTGGAGCATCCGCTGCCAGCTTGGACCCAGCCGCCCGTTCCTGACGCGGGCACCGGCGCCGGGTACCGGCAAGAAGAGCGAGGACAGCGACATGAGCGCACTGAGCATCGACGATCTTCGGACGATCCTGCGGGAGGCGGCCGGCGAGGACGAAGGGGTGGACCTCTCGGGGGACATCGCGGACGCGCTGTTCACCGACCTCGGCTACGACTCGCTGGCGCTGCTGGAGACGGCACTGGTGATCAGCCGGCGGTTCGGGATCACGCTGGCCGACGACCTGCTCGACGGGGCGGACACTCCCCGGTCCCTGCTGGCGGAGATCAACTCCGCTCTCGCGGTGAGCTGACGGCACGACAGTTCGATTGCCACGCAAGGGTTTCTTGGTTGGTTTTGCCCAACCAATCGGTCTAGCATGACGGCATGACACCGGAGACCCGTGCCGCCTCGCGCGGCCGTACCACGGATCGGGAACTGCCCGACCGTGCCATCGCCGAGGCGGCGGTTGCCCTCAACACCGTCGGCTGCTGGCTGCTCTCCCCCGCGACCAAGCGGCGGATCGCCGCCGAGGCAGGCCTGACCCTGCCGGCCGGCGACTACACCCTGCTCACCCAGATCGAACGCTGGCAGCCCGTGCGACTCTCCGTCGTCGCCGAGCGGCTGGAGATCGACCGGTCCTCGCTCAGCCCGCAGACCCAGCGGCTGGAGAACGGCGGGCTGATCCTGCGCTCTCCCGATCCGCTCGACCACCGGGCGCAGCTGGTCCGGGTCACCGCGCTCGGCCAGGAAGTCCTGGAGCGGCTCTGGCAGGCGCGCTCCCGGGCCCTGGCCGGACTGCTGGAGGGCTGGGCGGCCGAGGACGTGGCGCTGCTGACGGACAGTCTGAGCGCACTGGCCGGCAGTGTCGGGACCCGCGCGTACAAGGAGGCCTCGGTATGAGCCGGGAGCAGTCCGCCGCGCGGATCCCCGACACGGCCGGCGATCAACTCCGCCGGGAGGAGGACCGGCCGGACGCCGGCGGGCAGCCCGCCGGCGAGCCGGCGCCGGCCGGCCCGGCGTCCCGGCACCGGGACAGCCTGGTGGTGGCGCTCGCCTGCCTCGGGCAGTTCATGGTCGTCCTGGACGTCTCCATCGTGAACGTCGCACTGCCGTCGATCCGCTCGTCGCTGCACTTCTCCGCCGCCGACCTGCCCTGGGTCGTCAACGCCTACACCCTGGCGCTGGCCGGCTTCATGCTGCTCGGCGGGCGGGCCGCGGACCTCTACGGCCGGCGCCGCACCTTCATCGCGGGCGTGGTCGTCTTCACCGCGGCCAGCGTGGTCGGCGGACTGGCGCCCTCCGCCGGCGTCCTGGTCGCGGCCCGTGCCGTGCAGGGCCTCGGGGCGGCCGTGCTGGCGCCCTGCACGCTGACGATCCTCACCACGACCTTCGCCGAGGGCCCCAGGCGCACCAAGGCGATCGCCACCTGGAGCATGGTGGGAGCGGTCGGCGGTGCGGTCGGGGCGATCCTCGGCGGCCTGCTCACCGACTACCTGTCGTGGCGCTGGATCCTGCTGGTGAACCTCCCGATCGGGGCCCTGGTCGTGATCGGCTCCCGGCTCTGGCTGCCCGCCGACCGTGGGCTCGGCGGCCGCAAGCTGGACGTCCCCGGGGCGGTGACCGTCTCGGCCGGCCTGACCGCGGTCGTCTACGGCATCGTCCAGGCCGACAAGGACGGCTGGGGGCGGCCGGGCACGCTGGTCCCGCTGGCCGCCGGCGCGCTGCTGCTCGCCCTGTTCGTCCTCATCCAGGCCCGCCTGGCGCCCGAACCGCTGCTCCCGCTGCGGTTGCTGGCCGTCTGGCAGCGCTCGGGGGCGAACATCGTGATGTTCCTGCTCGGCGCCGGGTTCTTCTCCCTGCTGTACTTCGTCTCGCTCTACCTGCAGAACGTGCGCGGCTACTCGCCGATCCGGACCGGCCTCGTCTTCGTGCCGCACACGGTGGCCACCGTGGTCGGCGCCAAGTCGGCCGCCAAGCTGCTCGCCCGTGGCTACCGGGCACCCTGGCTGATCATCACCGGCCTGGCCGCGTCCGCCGTCGGCTTCCTCTGGCAGGCCGGTCTGGACAGCACCGGTTCGGTGCTGCTCGGCATCGTCGGGCCGGGGATCCTGGTGTTCCTCGGCATCGGGCTCGCCCTCACCCCGGTGGCGATGACCGCGACCTCCGGCGTGCCGGGCGCGGATGCGGGCATCGCCTCCGGTCTCGCGAACGCCGCCCGGCAGATCGGCGGCTCGTTCGGCCTGGTGGTCCTCACCGCGATCGCGTCCTCGCACACCCGCGGCCTGCTCGGGGGTGACGGGCCGGTGCCCGACGCGGCCACCCTCAACGCGGCCCTGACCTCGGGCTACGACCGGGCGTTCGTCTCGGCCGCGGCGATCCTGGGGCTCTGCATCCTGGTGACCCTGACCCTGCCCCGACCGGCTCGCGCCCCCCGCGCGGCCCGTCCGGCGACCGGATAGCCGGGCGGGAGCGGTCCGGGGGCCCGGCCGGTCGCGCCGGGCCTCCAACCGGGTTCCAGCACTCCTCTACGGCCGGCTGCGAGGTTCGTGGGCGGGAGGACGTCCGTGCCCGGCCGCCCGCCCACAGGACCATCGGCCCCCGGCGAACAGAGGATCTCGTGAAGCCGACCGCGACCAGCCCCACCGAACACGCCGTCACCGTCCGGGCGCCGGCCGCCACCCTGCTGCGACTGCTGACCGAAGTCCGCCGCTGGCCCGTGCTCCTGGAGCACGTCGTGTACGCCCTCCCGGCCGACGCCGGCGCGACTCCCGCCGGCCGGGCCCGGTTCTGGACCAGGGACGGCGAGCGGGTCACCCGGTGGGACGCCAGGCACGACGTCACCTTCGACGGCCTGCGGATCGACTTCCGCTACAACCCCGTCCCGGAGCCCGTCCTGGAACCCGTACCGAAGCCCGCCCCGAAGCCCGTCCCGGAGTCGCCCGCCGTGACGGCTGCGCCCGCCCCGGCCTCCGGCTGCTGGGCCCTGGAGCCGCTCGGCCCCGGCACGACCAGGCTGACCCTGCGCCAGGACGCCGCCGGCCCGTCGCCGCTCGGCCCGGACGTCCTGGACGCGCTGCGCCGGCACGGCGAGAGCCTGCACGGGCCGGACGAGCTGGTGTTCACCTTCCAGGACACCGTCCGCACCGACGGCAGTCCCGAGGCGGCGTACGAGTTCCTCTGGAAGGTCCAGGACTGGCCGGGCGCCGTCTCGCACATCGCGACGGTCTCGCTGACGCAGAGCGCCCCCGGGGTCCAGCACGTGCTCAGCGGTGTCCGGGCCGCCGACGGCTCCGTCCAGGACGTCCCGTCGGTCCGGCTCGGCCTGGCCCGGGACCGGGTCGTCTACACCCCGCTGACCGTCCCGCCGTTCGCCTCCGCCCACCTCGGCGAGTGGATCGTCGGCCTGGACGCGAAGGGCACGACCACCATCACCGGCCGGCACACCGTCGCCCTGCGCGCCGACCGGATCGCCGCGGCGTTCGGCCCGGCGGCGACGCCCGCCGACGCCCGGCGCCGGGTGCGGACGGCACTGGGCGCACACAGCCTGGCCACCCTGGACGCGGCCCGCGCCCACGCCGAGACCCGTACCCCTGCCACCGCCACGCCCACCGCCATCGGAGGATCACGATGACCCCGCAGCCGGAAGCACCGGCCTTCCCGCTCGACCGGCAGGAGCCGCTCGCGCCACCGTACGAGTACCAGGGGCTGCGCAAGGACAGCCCGGCCAGCCGGATCACGCTGTACGACGGCACCGGCGCCTGGCTGCTGACCCGCTACGAGGACGTCCGCAGTGTGCTGTCCGACCTGCGGTTCAGCGCCGACGCCCGGCGCGACGGCTTCCCGTTCGTCTCCCCGGCGGTGCGGGCCAGCGTCGGCGGGCGCACGCCGTTCTTCCGGATGGACCCGCCGGACCACGACCGCATCCGGCGGATGCTCTCCCGGGACTTCATGATCAAGAGCATCGACGCGCTGCGGCCGGAGATCCGCCGGATCGTCGACACGTTCCTGGCGAACCTGCTCGCCCAGCCCCAGCCGGCCGACCTGGTGGCCGAGTTCGCGCTACCGATCCCGTCCGCCGTGATCGCCGGGCTGCTCGGCGTGCCGTACGAGGACCACGAGTACTTCCAGACCAGGGGCAAGCGGATGCTCAGCCGCGACAGCACGCTCCAGGAGAGCGCTCAGTCGGTGGTGGACCTGCGCGAGTACATCGGGCGGCTGGCCGAGTCCCGGCGGTACAACCCGGGGGACGACGTACTGAGCCGGCTGGTCGTCGAACGCGAACTGACCGGCGAGCTGGACCACGAGGACGTCAAGAGCACCGGGCTGCTGCTGCTGGTCGCGGGACACGAGACCACCGCCAACATGATCGCCCTGAGCGTGGCGACCCTGCTGCAGCACCCGGAGCAGCTCGCCGCGCTGCGCGCCGACCCCTCGCTGGTCACCAACGTGGTCGAGGAGCTGCTGCGGTTCCTGTCGGTGGTCCACAGCGGCGTGCCCCGGGTCGCGCTGGAGGACGTCGAGATCGCGGGCGTGGTCATCAGGGAGGGTGAGGGCGTCATCGCCTCCATCCCGGCCGCGAACTGGGACCCGGAGCACTTCGACTCCCCGGAGAGCTTCGACATCCACCGGGACGCCAGGCGGCACATCGCCTTCGGCTACGGCATCCACCAGTGCCTCGGCCAGCCGCTCGCGCGGGCCGAACTGGAGATCGCCCTGACCACCCTCCTGGAGCGCCTGCCGGACCTGCGCCTCGCCGACGGGGCGGAGTACGCACCGGACAAGGCCGTCTACGGGCTGCACCGTCTGCCGGTCACATGGTGAGCTCCGGCCGGGAGCTCCGGCTGGAGGTCGACACCGACCGCTGCATCGGCGCCGGGCAGTGCGTCCTGACCGCACCCCAGGTGTTCGACCAGCGCGACGAGGACGGACTGGTCGCGCTGCGCACCGCACAACCCCCGGCGGACCTGCGGGAGGACGCCCGCACCGCGGTGGAGCTGTGCCCGGCCGGGGCCATCCGGATCGGAGCGCCGGGCCCGGCCTGACCCCGTGCCCGGGGTCAGCCGACCCGGCGGGCCGGCCGGTCCGGTCCGGACGGACCGGACCGGCCGCGCAGCACCCTGACCACCCTGGCGGGCAGGGCCGACGGCTCGGCCGCGCGCACCGTCTCGCGCAGGACCGTCTCGGGCCGCAGCAGCGCGGCGAGTGCCTGGTGCACCAGCAGGTGGCCCCAGACCTCCTGTTCGACTCCCCGCACGGTACGTGCCCGCAGGGCCGGTCCGGTGTCACCGGACCGGCCCGCCGTCATCTCGGCGAGCGCCCCGGCGAACCGCCAGCGGCTCGCGAACAGCGCGGCCAGCTCGTCGGCCGGCGCCTCGGCCGGGTCCAGCAGACTGGTCACCAGGCGCAGTCTCCGCCCGTCGACGGTGCGCTCCAGGACCCGCACCGGCGCCGCGAGCGTGCCGTCCTCCGAGTCGCAGTCGCCGGCCTCGTCGAGCACGGAGCGGTACGAGCCGTCCGACAGCACCGCGTGCCTCGGGAACTCGGCGTCCGCCGGTACGCACCAGAGCAGTTCGGCCCCGTGGTGGCGGGCCGTGCACCAGGACCGCGCGCCCGCCGTGGCGAAGCCCGCGAGCACCAGGTCGCCGCGCCGCGTCCCGCGCAGCAGCGGCCGGGCCAGCACCACCACACGGTCGGCGGCCGCGCCGATCCGGGCGTCGACGATGGTCCGGCCCGCGTCGTCGGCCAGCGCCACCACCTGGACCCGGGGCGTGCCCGGCTCCCGCCCCCGCGCCCCCGGCGCCGCCGCGCACGCCGCGTCCGCCGGCGGTGGCGCGAAGTGCGCGAGGTTCTCCTCGGAGTCCGCCACGTCGAACCAGGCCCGGTCCACGCTCAGCACCCGCAGGCCCCGGTAGCCGGGCCCGGGGACCGTCATCGCGGCGCGGGCGGCGAAGAGTTCGCAGAGCGGCTCGGGGCCGAGCCGGGCCCGCGCCCGGGAGAGCGCGGCCGCCGTCGGGACGGGGCAGTCGGTCGTCCCGCCCAGCCGCCATACCAGCCCTTGAGACAGCAGCTCCGCGACGCGCTCGTACTTAAGGCCGGGAAAGAGGCAGAGCGCCATCACGAAGTAGACCACCACCCGGGCCGGGAGCAGCCGGGTGCGCTGTTCGGTCCGCCCGGTGCGGGCGAGCACCCGGTCGACCAGTTCGGCGGGGAACGTCCAGGTGAGCAGTCCGATCGCGATGCGCTCGGCGAGTTCGTCCCCGCCGGGTGCGTCCGCGGGTCCCTGTCGGCTCATCCGCGTCTCCCTCGGGTCGTTCCCGCGCTCACTGGCGCTTAAGTAAACGATCGTCCTCCGGTCTCGTCAACTCACCATAGCCGCAGGCAGACCGCCCGCGTAGGGTCAATGACGTGATCCCGGGACAACTGCTGCTGATGCGCCGCCTGGACGTCGACCTCGTCCGCCAGGCCAGCGCGCTCTGTCGCTGAACCCTGCCCGTCCGCACCCCGCGAGGGGTGCCCCCGGGGGCCCGCCCCCGTCTCCGCGCTGTCCGCAGCCCACCGCCGCCCCCGGGCCGGTGGCCGGGTCAGGCATGCCCCGGACCGGGGGCGGCCGGATCACCGCACTGCCCACGAACCACCAGTACACAGGAGTTCCGCCATGCCTCGCTCACGCAGACCCCTCGCCGCGCCCGGCGGCCCTGAGCACACCCGCCGGGCGGTGCCCGGCCTTCTCCCCGGCACCGCGCTCGCCCTGGCCCTCGCCCTGGCGGGCTGCGCCCCCGGCACCACCGGCGCGGCCGCCGGGGCCGGCGGGGACGGACCGCCCCGGGCCGGCGGGACGCTGAGCGTCGACATCGCGAGCAAGCCGCTCTGCCTGGACCCGCAGAACAACAACTCCAACGGGAACACCGCGGTCAGCCGCCAGCTGGTGGACTCGCTGACCGACCAGGACCCGGCCACCGGCCAGGCCCGCCCGTGGCTCGCCTCCTCCTTCGAAGTCAACGACACCGCGACCGAGTTCACCTTCAAGCTGCGCAGCGGCGCCACCTTCAGCGACGGACAGCCGGTGGACGCGGCAGCCGTGAAGGCCAACTTCGACACCATCGTCAAGCTCGGCGCCGTGGCCGCGGTCGGATCGAGCTACCTGGCGGACTACACCGGCACCACCGTGCTCGACGCGTCCACCGCCAGGGTGACGTTCTCGCAGCCCAACGCCCAGTTCCTGCAGGCCACCTCGACCGCGGCGCTCGGCCTGCTGTCACCGGCCTCACTGGCCGGCACCCCGCAGGACCGCTGCCAGGGGCGCGGCCTCGCCGGGTCGGGCCCGTTCACCCTCAAGGCGGCCGCCCAGGGCGAGCAGATCCAGCTGGTGCGGCGGGCGGACTACGCGTGGGGATCGTCCCTGTGGAAGCACCAGGGAGCGGCCCACCTCGACGGCATCGACTACAAGGTGGTCCCCGAGTCCGGGGTGCAGATCGGCAGCCTCCTCTCCGGCCAGGTGGACGCCGTCATCGGCGTCCAGGCGCAGGACGAGAAGCAGTTGGCCGACGGCCGGGTCACGCTGCTCGCCCGGCCCGTTCCCGGCGTCAGCTACAACCTGACCGCCAACACCACCAACCCGGTGCTGGCCGACGAGAACGTCCGGACGGCCCTCACCCGCGGCATCGACCGCGCGGAGGTGGTCAGCACGCTGCTGTCGCCCAACTACAAGCCGGCCACCAGCGTGCTGAGTTCGACCACGCCGCTGTACGCCGACCTGTCCGCCGACCTGTCCTACGACCCCGACCGGGCCAGGAAGCTGCTGGACGCGGCGGGCTGGGCGGCGGGCGGCGACGGCGTCCGCAGCAAGGACGGCGCCCAGCTCAAGGTGAAGCTGCTGTACCCCGGTGTCGACACCGCGAGCCGCAACGTCCTCCAGCTCGTCCAGCAGCAGTTGGCGAAGATCGGCGTGAAGGCGGAGCTGGCCGGCCTGCCCCTGAACGAACTCGCCCCGGCGCAGGCCGCCGGCACCTACGACCTGCTCTGGTTCGGCCTGACCCGGGCCGACCCGGACGTGCTGCGCACCGCCTTCGCGACCGGCGCCAAGAACCGCGCCCGGCTGGCCGCCGGCAACGAGCTGGACACCCTGCTCACCCGGCAGGCGGCGACCGTCGACCAGAACGCCCGCCGGGATCTCGCGGCCGCGGCCCAGAAGCTGATCGTGCAGAAGGCGTACTCGATCCCGGTGTACGAGCAGGTGCAGGCGGTCGCGTTCACCCGCGACGTGCACGGCGCGGCGCTGGACGGCTCCGCGCAGCCGGAGTTCTACGACACCTGGCTGTCCCGCTGAGCGGCCGGCGCCGCCGCCCGCACCGGGACCACCACCCGCACCGCCTCCGGGAAGGAGACATCGGATGACGCGCCGTCTCGGGGCCCGCCTGCTGCACGCGGTCCTCTCGGTGTGGGCGGCCTTCACCCTCACCTTCGTCATGCTCCACCTGCTGCCGGGTGACCCGGTCACCATCATGCTCGGCGGACAGGGCGGCACCGGGGACGCCACCCCGGAGCAGACCGCGGACCTGCGCGCCGCGCTCGGCCTGGACCGGTCACTGCCGGTCCAGTACGCCGACCGGCTGCTGGCCGCGCTGCACGGCGACTTCGGGATGTCCCTGCGGACCGGCGACACGGTCACCCACACCTTCGCGACCGCACTGCCGCAGACCCTGGCGCTGGCCGGCGCGGCCCTGCTGCTCGCCTTCGTGCTCGGTCTCGGCACCGCCTTCGCCGGCGCCCTGACCGGCTCGGCCCGGCTCGCCCGGCTCCTGCGGTCGGCCCCGGCGGTGGGCATCTCGCTCCCGCAGTTCGCGGTCGGCCTGGTGCTGCTGCAGGTGGTGTCGTTCCAGTGGCGGCTGCTGCCGGCCTTCGGCGACCGCAGCGCCGCGGGCCTGGTGCTGCCGGCCGTCACGCTGGCACTGCCCACCGCCTCGGTGCTGGCGCAGGTCTTCGCCCGGAGCCTGTCCGGCGCCCTCGACCAGGCGTACGTCACCACCGCCCGGGCCAAGGGGGCGAACCGGCTCCGGGTGCTGGTCCGGCACGCGGCCCGGAACGCGGCGCTGCCGCTGTTGTCCCTGGGCGGTCTGGTGGCCGGCAACCTGCTGGCCGGCTCGGTGATCGTGGAGACGGTCTTCTCCCGCGACGGCTTCGGCCGGATCACGGCAGCGGCGGTGGAGGCCAAGGACATCCCGGTGGTGCAGGGCGCGGTGGTGCTCAGTGCGGTGGTGTTCGCCCTGGTCAGCCTCGCGGTGGACCTCGTCAACCCGATCGTCGACCCGCGGCTCGCACGGGGCGGGCCGGAAAGGAGCAGCCGCCGATGGCTGAGAGCGCGACCGACCTGACCGCGACGGCGGACCCGACGACGACGGCCGACCTGCCCGCAGCACCCGCCCTGCCCGCCGTTCGGCAGGGCGCCGACCGGTCGCGCGGCCCGGGCCGCAGCACGCTGCGGAGGGCGGCCGGCCGGCCCGGTCTGCTGCTCGCCGTACTCGTCCTGCTGACGGCGCTCGCCTGGGCGTGCGCCCCGGACCTCTTCACCTCGCATGACCCGCTCGCCGCGGTGCCCCGCCGGACGTTCCGCCCGCCGGGCCCGGACGCCTGGTTCGGCACCGACTACCTGGGGCGCGACATCTACTCCCGGGTGGTGCACGGCGCCTCGCTGTCGCTCCGGGCGCCGGTGATCGCCGTCGGCCTCGCCCTGGTCGGCGGCACCGCGCTCGGCCTCGTCTCGGGGATGCTCGGCGGCTGGTGCGACGCGCTGCTGATGCGGCTGGTCGACGTCGTCCTGGCCGTACCCGGCATCCTGCTCTCGCTGGCGGTGGTGACCGCGCTCGGCTTCGGCACGGTGAACGTCGCGGTCGCCGTCGGCGTCGCCGGGATCGCCGGGTTCGCCCGGGTCACCCGGGCCGAGGTCCTCAGGATCCGTCAGGAGCCCTACGTCGAGGCGGCCCGTGCGGCGGGCCTGGGGCGGACGGCGGTGATCACCTCGCACGTCCTCCCCCACGTGGCCGGGCCGGTGCTGGCGCTCGCCGCGCTCGAACTGGGCACCGCCGTCCTCGCGGTGTCGGCCCTGAGCTTCCTCGGCCTCGGCGCGCAGCCACCGGCGCCGGAGTGGGGGGCGATGGTCTCCGAGGGCCGCAACTACCTCGGCAGCCACTGGTGGCTGACGGCGCTGCCGGGGCTGACGATCGCCGCCGTGACCCTCTCCGTCAACCGGCTCGCCCGTGCCCTCACGCACCGGCGGGCGCCGTGAACCTTCCCATCCGAGGAGTAGACATGACGATCGAGCAGCTGCGCGCGACACCCGCCCAGGACGAGTCCTGCGACTCCGGGGCGGAGTCCTGCGGCCCCGTCCCGGCCGGGCCGGCCCGCGCGGTGGAGGGCCTGCGCGGGCGGATCACCGCCGACGGCTCCAGTGGCTTCCCGGCCGAGCCCGGCCGCTACCACCTGTACGTCGCCTGGGGCTGCTCGTGGTCCAACCGGGCGGCCGTGGTGCGCCGGCTCATGGGCCTGGAGGACGCCGTCTCGCTCTCCTACGTGGACGACTCCGCGGACGGACGCGGCTGGGTGTTCGGCGGCAGCTCGGGCCCCGACCCGGTCAACGGGTTCTCCCGGCTGCGCGAGGCGTACGAGGCGACGGTGGCGAACTGGCCCGGCCGGGCGTCGGTGCCCGCGCTCTGGGACCGCCTCGGCGGACGCCTGGTCAGCAACGAGTCGGGGGCGATCAGCCTGGACCTGTGCACGCAGTTCAAGGCCTGGGCCGACCCGTCCGTGGACCTCTACCCGCTCCCTCTGCGGGAGGGCATCGACGCGTTCAACGCCTGGATCCACCACGACATCAACAACGGACTGCACCGGGTCGGGCACGAGTCCGACCCGGCCCGGCACGCCGAGTTCTTCGACATCCTCTTCGACCGTTTCGACGTGCTGGAGCGCCGGCTGGCGGCCAACCGCTACCTCTTCGGCGCCGACGTCACCGAGCCGGACGTGCGGCTCTGGCTCTCGCTGGCGCGTCTTGACGTCGCGTACCCGGGGCTGCTGGCCACGTCGCTGGCCCGGCCGGAGGGGTTTCCGCACCTCTGGGGCTACGCCCGCGACCTCTACCGGCTGCCCGCATTCCGGGAGACCACCAATTTCGACGTGATACGCCAGAACTTCGCCGACAACTTCGACCAGCTGCACCCGGAACGCGTGGTCCCCGCCGGGCCCGCGGCCGCCACCACAGTCGGCCGGTGGGAACTCCCGCACGGCCGTGAGGCACTGTCGGAACATTCCTGAGAGTTTCCCGGGTACCGCCCGGCGGCCGGATCCATCGGATATCCGGCCGCCGGGTTCAGCCCTGCCCCGGTGGAATTCAGCGGAACGCGGCAGAATTCTCCCGGGCCCATTCCCGGAACGTCCTCCCCGGGCCGCCGGTGATCTCCCGCAGAGCGGGGAGTACCACAGGCCGGGTCTTCAGGTATTGTTTCTGCACCGGGATGTAGATATCGATGAACCCCTTCGGGAGACCGGGCCCGAGAACGGCCGGGGCGTCGGCCTCGGAGATCTCCTCGAAGCGGATCTCGCGGCCGGTCTCCTCCCGCAGCACCGCCACCTGCTCGCGGACGGTGATGATCTCCGGCCCGGTCAGCGTGTGGATACGCCCCTCGTGGCCGTCCGCCAGCAGCGCCGCCACCGCGACGTCGGCCAGGTCCCGCGGGTCGAGCAGCGGCGCGGCCAGTTCGGGGAAGAGCGCCCGGACCACGCCCTCCCGCCGGACCGACCCGGCCCAGCGCAGCGCGTTGGAGGCCAGGCCGCCCGGCCGGAGGAACGTCCACGGCACCCCCAGGGCGCGGACCGCCTCCTCGCCCCGCAGGTGCTTGGCGTAGAGCGGGTTGTCGAGCCCGGCGAACTCCTGGTCGGACACCGCCTTGGAGGAGAGCACCACCACCCGCTCCAGGCCCCCGCCGCGAGCGGCCTCGGCGAAGCCCGCCCCGCCGTCCTCGGCCAGCAGCAGGAACACCCGGCGGACACCGGCCAGCGCCCGGGCCACCGCGGCCGGGTCACGGAGGTCGCCGGTCACCACCTCGACCCCTTCGGGCCAGGACGGGCCGTCCGCCCGCTCCCCGCGCACCAGCACCCTGACCGGCTCACCGGCCGCCAGCAGGGCGGCCACCACCTGCCGGCCGGCATTGCCGGCCGCACCCGTCACCAGAATCACGGCACACCTGCCTGTCTCTCGGAACGCCGCGCCCGCCCGGCGGGCGCGGCAACTGTCGTACCGG
>NZ_JBHUWW010000035.1:0-63249 GCF_042669755.1 Kitasatospora sp. NPDC057223
CCAACGAGCCCGGCCGGCCCGCCGCATTCCCCCGCAGGCAGCGGCGTTTCCCCGGGCGATCCCCGCCGGCGGCGCCGAGGATGGGAGGAGGCTGCGAGGAGGCGAGAGTGGATCACGGGTTCTGGCGCGCTGTCAGCGGCTTCCGGATCGGGTTGCGGACGGGCGTCGGCCTCAGCGTCCTGCTGCTGGCCGCCGCCAACGTCCTGAACAACCGGCTCGCGCCCTCGGCCTACCTGCTCACCGCGCCGGTCACGGCCGCCCTGCTGCTCGCCGTCCTGCACCTGGCCGGCGGCACCTGGACGGACGCCGGCCTCGGCCGCGCCGACCTCGGCCGCGGTGCCCGCTGGGCGGGCACCCTGATCGCCCTGGTGGCGGCGGTCTACCTGGTCGGGGCGCTGCTGCCGTTCACCCAGGGGCTGTTCAGCGACCGCCGCACCGAGGGCGACAGCGGAGGCACGGTGGCCTTCGAGGTCCTCGTGCGACTGCCGCTGGGCACCGTGCTGCTGGAGGAGATCGGGTTCCGCGGCGTGCTCTACGGCCTGCTCCGCAAGGGCTGGACCGTCCGCGTCGCCACCATCGGCTCCTCACTGCTGTTCGGGCTCTGGCACATCCTGCCGTCGCTCCACCTCACGGACGACAAGCCCGCGCTGGGGTCGGCGTTCGGGCAGTCCGTCCTCGGCGTGGTGGTCGTGGAGGCCGGCACCGTCCTGTTCACCGGCCTGGCCGGGGTGCTCTTCTGCGAACTGCGCCGGCGCAGCGGCAGCCTGCTCGCGCCGGCCGGGCTGCACTGGGCGACCAACGCCCTGGGCATCGTGACGGGCTTCCTGCTGCACGCGCTGGAGTGACGGACCGTCGGCCGGACCGGACCGGGTAGATTGGCCCGACGCCGTCGGCACGGCGGATGGGAATCTCTTGCTCCCGGGGGGAAGCAGCGCATGCACGATCCACATGCCAACGGGGCCGGCCCGCAGGCCTGGTCCACACTGGACGAGTACCTCTGGTACACCTGCGACATCCTCGCCGACATCCGCGAGCAGCGGGTCGGGCAGCGTCCCGTGGTGGCCACCCGGGCCCGGCTGGAGCCCGGCGAGCGGGCCCTCGCGGTGGGCCCCGCGCACCGGCTGAGCTGGCGGGCGCTGGGGGACGGCAGCTACACCCGGAACTCGACGTTCGCGATCGGCGGGCCCGCGTTCGTCATCGGCGCGCTGGCCGCCTCGGCGATCGGCAACGCCAACCGCCGGCGCAACGCCGAACTCGCCGCCCAGCCGCGCTGGGTACTGGACGGCACCGGCGAGGTGACCGTCACCGACCGGCACGTCCTCTTCGGCCACCCGCAGTGCCCGCTGCACCTGTCCTGGGACGGGCTGGAGTCGGTCGACCTGGCCGGGCCCGACCTCCTGCTGGCCGGGTTCCACGACATGTACGGCGGCGGCTACACCACCGTCCAGTTGCAGACGCCGTGGGCCTCGCTGATGTTCGTCCTGGCGGCCACCACGTCGTTCCCGGCCCACCCCCGGCTGCTGACCAGGGGCTGGCTGCCGCCGGACTTCGAGCAGCGCAGCGCGGCGCAGGGGCGCCCCGTCAGGCTCGCTCCGTCCGCCGCCTCGTCGGCTCTCGCCCCGCCCGGCGCGCCGGCCGTCCCGCCGCCGCCGCGCTCGGCCCCTCAGGTGCACCTGGAGAAGTAGCCGCCCCGGCCCCGTCAGGAGCCCAGCAGGACCGCCAGCCGCTCGGTGTCCGCGGCCGTCCAGCCGGCCGGTGCGGCGATCGCCGCCCAGGCGTTGGTGGGCAGGGTGCCGTACCGGTGCCCGAACCCGGCCGGCACGTCGTTGGCGCCCGCCAGGTCGCAGGCCACCTGCCAGAACGTGACGACCGGGTACCAGCGCATCGCGGGGGAGACGTCCTTGGCGCGCGGGTCGTCCAGCCACTCGGGCCTGTGCACGAGCAGACCCGGGCTCCACCAGACGATCGGGTCCGAGCCGTTCTGCAGGTAGACGATCCGGGTGCCGTCCCAGGGCTGCGCCGGGATGTCCAGGTCGGCGGGCACCTGGGCGAAGCGCACCGAGCGGCCGTCCTCGAACACCGGGCGCCAGACCGGGCTGCCCGGCTCACGGCCGTCGGTGACGTGGTCCCAGACCGGGTTGTCGAAGGTCGGACCGACCAGCAGCGCGCCGTCGGTCTCCGTGGTCAGCCGTGCCAGCTGCCCGTCCACGGCCTCCTCCGTCGCGAAGGACCCGAGGCTCTCGCCGTACACCAGCAGGCGGGGCCGGCTGTCGGCCGGCAGCGTCTCCCACTTCGCGTGGACGGCGTCGAACAGGGCCCGGCCGGCGTCCGCGGCCTCGTCCTCGGTCAGGACGGAGACCCAGCTCGGCAGGTACGAGTACTGCAGGGCCACCATCGCACTGTCGCCCGCGTACATGTACTCCAGCGGCGCACTGCCCTGGGTGTTGATCCAGCCGCTGCCGGTGGTGCCCATCACGGCCAGCACCTTGCGGGTGAAGCCCCCGGTGCGTTCCAGCTCGGCGACGGCCAGGTCGGCCCGCCCCTGCAGGGTGTCGGCGGACCGCAGGCCCACGTAGACCCGGACGGGGTCCTCGGCCTCGTGCCCGGCGAACGCGGACAGCTCGGCCCTGGTCGCGGCGGTGCCGACGAAGTCCCGGCCCTTGGAGCCGAGGCTGCCCCAGGACTCCAGGGAGGCGGGGCTGCCCGAGAGGGTCGCCAGCTCCGGCTGGACGATCCCCGGCGAGGTGCCCTGGTCGGTCAGCGAGGCGGCCTGCTCGACCACGCGCAGCACGCCCGACCCGAGGAAGCCCTGGACGAAACCGACCACCAGGAACACCACCACGGCGACACCGGCGCCGAGCGCGACGGGCCGCGGCACCACCCGGTCCAGCGCGCGCACGACGATCCTGGTCGCCAGCCGCAGCAGCCGGGCCACCAGCACGATCAGCGCGCCGAACAGCAGCGCGACCACCGGGACGAGCGCCCACCGCCACCACGAGATCTCCGGCGGCAGCGAGACGGCTCGCCGGACGTCCCCCTGCCAGCGCACGCTCCACGCCGTCACCGCGACCACCAGCACCGAACCGGCCACCGCCAGCGCCGGCCACGCCACCCGCCGCACCCCGGGGCCCGGCCGGCCGCCGAGCCGCCGGACGACGGCCCCGATCAGCGCGCCGAAGCCGTAGCCGATCGCCGCCGTCACCCCGGCCTCGACGCCCTGGAGCCACCAGGCCCGGGGCAGCATCGAGGGCGTGAGCGAGAGGCAGTAGAAGACGACCGCCCCGGCGACCGCACCCCAGGAGGGCCACCTCCGGAGCACCGGCCGGTCCCCCGCGTCGGGGCCGTGCCCTGCGCCGAGCCGTGGATCCGCCTGCACGCCCGCCACCTTCTTCCGTCCCCGGACCGTCCCGCGGTTGCGCTGCTGCTGTGGGAGCTTCCTGATGATCGACCTATTTTCGGCCGAACAACGGCTTTTGCCTGTCTCATCACGCAATACACCGCTCCGTGTCGTCCGGCCCGGGCACTGTCGGCACCCTCGGCTACCGTGACCCCGGCCGGTCACCGGGACCGGCGGTAACGGAACGGAGCAGGCGTGCGGCGCTGGGAGTACACGGGCGACGGCTCGGACAAGTTCTGGGAGGCCGCGGCCGAGGGCGCCGAGGTGACCGTCCGCTACGGCCGCACCGGCACCGCGGGGCGGACCCAGGTGAAGTCGTTCGGCTCGGCCGCCGAGGCGGACCGCCACCTGGCCCGGGCCATCGGCGAGAAGGAGCGCAAGGGCTACCGCGAGGCCGGCGCCCCGACACCCCCCGCAGCCCCCGCCCCGGCCGCCTCCCCGGTAACCGCACCCGCCCCCGCCCCCGCCGGCCTTCCGGACGAGGACGCGTTCACCCTCCCCGCCACCTGGCGCCGCCATCTGCACCCCCGGCGGGGCGGCGTGCGCCGCGCGGCCACCCCGGCGGCCGACGCCGGGGCACGGGCCGGACAGCTGCTCACCGAAGCCGCCGGCTGGATCGACCAGGCCCTGGCCAACCCGACCAGCGACCCCGCCCTCGTCGAGGCCGCCCGGGCGCACCGGCGCGGCGGCGCCGACCCGCTCGGCGCCGCCGTCCTCGCCGCGCTGGCCGAGACCTCGACCGCCGACCTGCGCGTCTTCGCCGACGACTGGGCCACCGCCCACGGCCTCCCCTTCGCCGCCCGCGCGGCCGTCGAACTGCGCGGGGTGTACGCGACCTGGGACTTCCGTGGCGCCGGGCGCCGCAACATTCGGGTGAACGCGCAGCCGCAGGGTCAGCGCTGGTCGTACGGCGACTCCCGGCGCGCGACGGCGGACCGGGTGCGCGCCCTGCTCGCGGCCACCGACGAGCACGCCTACCGGGCGACCGTCGCCGCGCTCGCCCCCTACCGCGAACGGAGCAGCCGGGCCGGCCGGATCGTGGTCTCCTACCTCGTGCCCACCGAGACCGGCTGGGTGGACGAATGCCTGGCCAAGGGCAACGCGGCCGCCGGTCAGGGCGGCGACGGCACGCTGCGCACGCTGCTGCTCTGCTCGCTCAGCACCCCCGGGCACCTCGACGCACTCGGCGGAAAGGCCGAGCTGGGCTGGCAGGGCTGGTCGCTCGCCACCCTCGCCACCCTCGCCGAGGGCGTGGGGCCCGGCTTCGTGCCCCTGCTCGCCGAGCGGCTGACAAGCCCGGCCTGGCTCGACGGCGACGCCGTGAAGCTGATCTGCGGCGTGCTGGCCCAGCTGCCGTCCGACGAGGCGTTCGCCGCCCTGCTCACCCGCGTGGACGACCGCCACGCCCAGCCGCACCTGCTCGCGGCGAGCCGCCGCTACCCCGTCCGGGCGCTGCGACTGCTCGCCGAGGCGTCCCTCGGTCCGGACG
This sequence comes from Kitasatospora sp. NPDC057223, assembly GCF_042669755.1. Taxonomy (NCBI): domain Bacteria; kingdom Bacillati; phylum Actinomycetota; class Actinomycetes; order Kitasatosporales; family Streptomycetaceae; genus Kitasatospora; species Kitasatospora sp. NPDC057223. Next base: position 4,887 of record NZ_JBHUWW010000035.1, read on the forward strand.
CCAAGCGTGCCGCGCCGGCCCGGCAGCTGCTCGTCACCCACGTCCACGCCCACCGCGACCTGGCCGCCGCCGCACTCCCCGGCCTGCCCGAGCGGTTCGCGGCCCTCGTCGCACCGTTGGCCGACCCGGGCCCGCCGGTGGAGGAGCTGCCCGCCGGGGCCCTGCCCGCCCTGCTCGCCGCGCCGCCGTGGACCCGCAGGCGGGCCCGGCCGACACCGCACACCGTGGACGGCCTGCTGCCGATCGGCGGGCCGGCCGTGCACTGGCTGCCCGGCGAGCAGGAGAGCTGGGCCACCGCCCGCACCTGGTACTCGCGCTGGCGGGGTTCCTCCGACTGGGACGAGGCCCTGCTCGCACAGCAGCAGGGCCGGCTCCGCCCGCACGAGCTGATCGGCCTGTTCGCCAACGGGCCGGTCGAACCGCTGCGCCCGAGCCTCGCCCACTGGGCCCCCGAGCTGTTCTGGGACGGGGACGGCCCCGGCACCTACCGGCCGATCGTCGCCCGCTACGGACTCGACGCGCTGCCGCTCGCCCGGCAGGCCGCGACCCACCACCCGGGCACGCTGGCCGGCCTGCTGCTGCCGTTCCTGGAGCTGGGCTGCGCCCGGCTGATGGCCGAGTGGCTGGTCCGCCTCAAGTCCGTGCACGCCACCGCCCGGGAGTGGTTCGCCCGGCACGGCACGGGCGCCGCCCGGCTGCTGGTGCCCGACGCCGTGGGGCCGGCCGGCCCGGCCCGCCGCCACGCCGAACAGGCGCTGCTGCTGGTCGCCGCCGCGCACGGCGCCGAGGCCGTCCACGCGGTCGCCGCCGAGTACGGCGCCGAGGCGGCCGCCGCCGTCCGGGAGCTGGTCTCCAGCGACCCGCTGGAAAACTCGCTGCCCGCCAGGGTGCCGGTGCCCGGCGACTGGCTGGACGTCGTGCTGCTGCCCCGGATCGCGGCCCGGCAGGGCGGCGCGCTGCCCGTCGGGGCCGTCCGGCACCTCGTCACCGTGCTGGCCCTGTCCCGCCCCGGCGCCCCCTACCCGGGCCTGGCCACCGTCCGGGAGTTCTGCGATCCCGGCTCGCTCGCCGGGTTCGCCTGGGCCCTGTTCGAGCAGTGGCGCGCGGCCGGGATGCCGCCCAAGGACGCCTGGGCGCTGCACGCCCTCGGCCCGCTCGGTGACGACGCCGTGGTGCGCCTGCTCACCCCGGTCGTCCGCGGCTGGCCGGGCGAGGGCGTCCACCAGCGCGCGGTGGAGGGCCTGGACGTGCTCACCGCGATCGGCACCGACGTCGCTCTGCTGCACCTGCACGACGTGGCCCGACGCTCGCAGTTCAAGGCACTCAGGGCCCGGGCGCAGGAGCGGATCGCCGAGGTCGCCGCCGCCCTCGGGCTCACCGACGAGCAGCTCGCCGACCGCCTGGTGCCCGACTTCGGGCTGGACGATGAGGGCCGCACCGTCATCGACTACGGCCCGCGCCGCTTCACCGTCGGCTTCGACTTCGACGGACGGCTGCGCCCGTACGTGCTCGACGAGGACGGCCGGCGGCGCGGGGAGCTGCCCGCCCCGGGCGCCCGGGACGACGCGGAGGCGGCCGGCGCCGGACGCGCGCGCTTCACGGCCCTCAAGAAGGAGGTCCGCGCCGCCGCCGACAGCCGGCTCCGGCGCCTGGAGGCCGCGCTGGTGGCGCAACGCTCCTGGACGGCGGCCGAGTTCCGCGCCCTGCTCGCCCAGGGGCCGCTGCTCCGGAACCTGCTGCGCGGGCTGGTGTGGCTGAGCGAGTCGCGCGGAGTCGTCACGGCGTTCCAGGTGACCGGGCCCGGCACGCTCGCCGACGCGGCGGGCGCGGCGGTGGCGCTGCCCGAGGACGCGAGCGTCCGGCTGGCCCATCCGCTGCACCTGGGCGACGGCGGCCGGGCCGCCTGGTCCGCGGCCGTCGCGGTGCACGGGATACCGCAGCCCTTCCCCCAGCTCGACCGCCCGGTGCACAGCCTGACCCCCGCCGAGGCGACCGGCTACCGGCTGACCCGCTTCGAGGGCCGGACGGTACCGGTGGGCCGCCTGCTCGGTCTCCGGCGCCGCGGCTGGGAGCGCGGCGTGCCGCAGGACGCCGGTGTGGAGCGCTGGATCTCCCGCCGGCTCGGCCCCGGCCGGTACCTGGTGATCGCCCTGGACAACGGGATCGCGGCCGGCGTGGTCGACGAGTTCCCCGAGCAGACCCTGACGACCGTCTGGCTGGCCGGGGAGCCCGGCGACCACCACCCGCTGGACGACCACCCGCTGCGGCTCGGTGATCTCGACCCGGTGATCGCCTCCGAGGTGCTCGCCGACCTGGCGCACCTGACCGCACCGGCCCCGGCGGAAGCGGAAGGAGTGGAGGAAGCGGAGGAAGCGGAGGAGAACGTCGGGGATCGGTTCACCGGGAAGTAACTTACCGATCGGTCAGCTCTGTTCCCGGCTGGCTACCCTGGCGCCCATGGATCATCCGCAGCCCGGCCGCAAGCGCCTACCGCGCAAGGTGCGCGAACAGCAGATGCTCGACGCCGCCGTCCAGGTCTTCTCCCGGCACGGCTTCCACGCCGCCTCGATGGACGAGGTCGCCGAGCAGGCCCAGGTGTCGAAACCGCTGCTGTACCAGTACCTCGGCTCCAAGGAGGAGATCTTCAGTGCGTGCATCGCCCGGGAGGCCGACCGCCTGGTCAACGTCATCGGCGCGGCGACCCGGGCCGACGACGGCGACCCGGCCGACCTGCTCTGGCGCGGGCTGACCGCCTTCTTCGCGTACGTCGCCGACCACCGGGCCAGTTGGGTGGTGCTCTACCAGCAGGCCCGCACCCAGAGCGACACCCTGGCGTCGCAGGTCGCCCGGACCAGGGCGGAGATCGTCGACACCGTCACGGGGCTGGTCCGCCGGTCGATGGAGTCGACCGGGCGGGGCCCCGGTGGCGGTGACTACGCGGCGCTGCGGCGGGAGGCCGCGGCCGTCGCGCACGCCCTGGTCGGCGCCGCCGACGCGCTGGCCGAGTGGGCCCTCGGCGTTCCCGGCGAACAGCCGCAGGACACCGCGCGCCGGGTGATGGACCTGGTCTGGGTCGGCCTGGAGCGCCGGGCCAAGGGCGAGGGTTTCTCCCCGCCCGAGGCCCCGCTCCCGGCACCGCCCCCGGTTCCGCCCCGGCCCCGGCCGGCCGGGCCGGTCAGCGGTGGCTCTGGAACTGCACCACCTGCTGGTACGTCGGCCGGTTCTGCCAGGTCGTCTTCGCGTCCGTGACCCCGCCCAGCGGGCGCTGGATGATGGTGTCGGCGCACCACTGGTCACCCGCCGGGCAGTCCGCGTCCCCGGGGTAGACCTGGGCCGGGGTCTGCGCGGCGGCCTGCCGCAGGCTGTCCAGCAGCGTCTGCCGGCAGGCGCCGAGATCGCCGCCGCCGCAGAACGGCCGGGCCAGCGGGCCGGCCACCGGCTCGCCGAGGACGGCCCGCAGGTCCTTGTCGACGTAGCTCCACCAGCCGTACTGGAAGGCCGAACCCTTGTGCGGGACGGACTCGTTGGCGGAGACACTGCCGGCCCCCACCGGCCCGGTCTGGCCGCCCGACGGCGACTCGTTGATCTGCAGCGCGCCGGTGAGCGCGGCGAACAGCGGCTCGCCCATGCCCGGCCGGAACTCGGCCTGCGCGAGCAGCGGCCACCACGCGTCGAGCGTACGGACGGCCTCGGCGTCCGCGTACGTGTGGCTGCCCGCGGAGGTCTCGCGCCGCAACGCTCCCGCCGCCCGCCAGTTCTCCAGCTTCTGGACGGTGCCCGCCAGGGCCTGGTCGGTGACCGGCGCGCTGCGGATCACCCGCAGCAGCTCGGGCAGCACGTCCTCGGCCCGCAGGTCGGCCAGCGCGGCGCTCTCCATCGCCTGGACGAGGTTGACCCGGCCGACCTTCGTCCCGCCGCGCACCAGGGCGCCGACCCGGTCGTCCAGCAGGTCGCCGCGGTGGACGGAACCGTTGCCGAACCCGGCCGGGGCCACGCCGCCGGCCTGCTTGTTGTTCCAGGAGATGTAGTAGTCCTGGTCGGCGGACTGCGCGTGCTCCGCCGCCGGGGTGTACCGGGCGGTGTTGGTGACGGCGTCGAAGTCCCGCCACTCGTAGGCCGGTTGGGCGAGCACCGGCAGCCCCGGGTCGACGCCGTCGGCCCGGACGGGGTTGCTGCCGGAGTTGTAGTACGCGGTGTGGGCGGAGTCCGCGTAGAACCAGTTGAAGGTGTAGTTGATGTTCTGCGCGGCCTGCTGGAAGCTCGCCGGATCGTGCACGGCACCGGGGTCGTTCAGCATCTGGAACCCCACAATGGAGTCGGCCTCGTGCCGGTACGTGGACCGCAGGGAGGTGAACGCCACCGGCTTGCCGCCGACCGTGCCCCGGGCCGACACCAGCCCGTACTTCGTCCGGTTCATCACCAGCGTGTAGGAGCCGGCCGCGGTCGCGTCGGCGGTGGTCGGCGCCCAGGAGTTCTTCCGCTCCAGCCGCTCCATCGGCGTGCAGGTGCCGTGCCACAGGTAGGACGTGGCGGCCAGGGTGGCCGGTGAGCCGTCGGCGGTGCAGAGCGGGACGGCGTACGTGTCGGTGATGTCCTGCCCGGCGGAGGTGGCGCTCCAGGCGTAGTCCTGGCCGCGCCCCAGCTCGACGTAGAAGCTGAGCCCGGCGAAGGCGGCGCCCCGGGCGCTGATGCCGGGGCCCTGCAACTCCTCCAGCATCAGCAGTTGCGGGGCGAAGTAGCCGGTCTGCGGCCCGAAGACGGCGACCGGGTGCCCGTCGTCGGTGTACTTCCCGGACACCACCAGGGCGTTGGACATGCCGTGCTTGGCGGTGAGCAGGTTGCCGGGCAGCACCCCGGGCGCGGCGGTGGGTGCGAGCGAGGCCCCCGTACCGGTCGCGTCGTGGATCATCGGCTCGGGGACGACCGAGCCGGGGTCGGGCACCGCGGTGCCCTGCGGGTTCGCGGGCGGCTGGGCGTACGGGAAGCTCTGCCCGTCGTGGAGGGTCTGCACGGCCTCGGGGTCGTCGGCCTCGCGCAGCGAGGACCACAGGGCGTCGCCGGCGGCCGTCCCGTACTGTGCCTCGGCGGCCGACCGGACCTGGGCGGAGGCGAGTTCGCCACCGCCGCCGGAGCCGAACAGCGCACCGATGACGGCGGCCAGCGCCACCAGGTCGGTGAGCTGGAAGTGCTCGATGCCGCCCGCGTTGGTGAACCAGTCGATGTGCCCGGTGAGGTCGTACTCACCGGGGAACGTCCGCGCCTGGTACACCTTGTCGATGTAGGTGTTGATCCCGTCGAGGTACGCCCGGGCGTCGGCCAGGGCCTGCTGGGCACGCGGTCCGGTGCCGAAGGCGGTGTCGATCTGCTGCTGGAGCTCGGCCTCGGTGTAGGGGGCGGCCTGCCAGAAACTCTGTTCCAACTCCCGGTTGGCGGCGGCTCCTCCGGCGAATCCGGAGAGCTGCCCCCGCCCGACGTGCCGGAAGAGGTCCATCACCCAGAGCCGGTCCTGCGCGGCCGCGTAGCCCGCGCCGTACTCCGTGCCGTACCGGGTGGTACCGGTGATGTGCGGGACTCCGGTGGCCTTGTCGCGGACGATGGTGACGTCCGGCCGCGGGCTGATGCTGCTCGCCACCTGCGCGGCGGGCACGCCGAACGAGGCGTCGTTGAAGAAGCTGCCCAACTGGGCCGCGGTCAGGCCGGGGTAGGCCTGTGCGAGGGCCGCGTACGGGCCGAGCTGGTCGTCGGTGTGCGCGGGGCGGGTGCCGAAGGCGCGGTTGCCGAGGATGTCCGCCAGCGTGGCGTTGCCGTTCTCCCCCGGCGGCAGGATGTCGACGCACCGGCCGGCGCAGTGGTCCGGCGGGGCCGCCGTGGGTGCGCCGGCCGACGGAGTGGGTGCGGCGAGCGCGAAGACGGTGGCGGCGGCGGCCAGTACGGCCCCGGCCCGCAGGCGCGCCGCTCTCGGGCGCGACGCCTTCGGATGTGCCTTCCTCAGGTGCATTCCTGGCTCCTCACGGGGGAATTCAGGACAGCTCGGCGGGCGGTGGATCGGGTGGCCGGCGACCCCCCGCCGTCGGGGGGCTTCCTGCGGCGGGGGGTCACCGGGTGGGGGCCCGTGGGCCTGGGGGCGCCCACGTGTGGGGGTTCTACGGGGGACGGGCGTGCGGTCAGCCGGTGAGGTTCGCCCAGCAGTCCGCCTCGCCGACGTGCGCGGGGTCGAGCGCGTGCCGGACTTCGTGGCCCACCACCGGGTCGACCGCCATCAGCACGTGGTCCGGGCTGTTGGCCGGGCAGAGGTCCTGCACCAGGACGTTGTGCACGTCCGGGCCGGTCAGCGCCTGGGTCCGGTAGGGCGTCACCACCTCGTCGTAGCGCGTGATGATGTTGGTGTAGGACACCCCCGGCACCGTGTCGCCGCCGGCGTTGAGCCTGGTCAGCACGGACGAACCGACGACCTGGTCGGCGCAGGCCGGGCAGGCCGAGGCGACGATGTCCATCGCGCCGGGGATGGACTGCGCGAGGGTGGCCAGCCCGGCGAGCGTCGTGCCGTGGTTGCTCGGCGCGATGCCGACGAGGGTGTGCACCTTGGCGGCGCCGCCGTTGAACTTCAGGTAGTAGCGCGGCGTCAGGCCGCCGCCCTGGCTGTGGCCGACCAGGTCGGCCTTGGCCGCCCCGGTCGCGGCGAGCACACCGTCGACGAAGGTGGCGAGCTGAGCGGCGGAGTCGGGGACGGGCGCGATCGCCCGCAGGACGGGGATCCCGGGCTGCTCGCCGTACGTCAGGGCGAACACGCAGTACCCGTCGGCGGCCAGCGCGGGTGCGATGGTCAGCCAGTTGACCGACCCGGTGGCGAACGTCCCGTGCACCAGCACCACCGGCCGGGGGTGGGCGGAACTCGGCTTGCAGGACCAGTTGTTGGCGCCGGGGACGAGCGGGGCGGCCAGGGCCTTGGCGGCGGCCACCGGGTCGGCGGCGGTCTGGGCGGAGGCGGCGGGGGCGGCGCCCGCCAGCGCACCGGCGAACAGGGCGCAGCCGGCGAGCAGGCCGGTCAGCCGCCGGGATCTGGCGCGTCCGGGCAGCACGGAGCGTACGGTTTTCGGCATGACTGTCCTTCGGGTGGGGGTTCGAGGCATGCATGCACTCCGAGGCGGGACTCCGCCTACGCATCGGTAAGTTACCGAGGAGTCAGTAGCTTGACCAGACTTCGCGCACGCCTTGGTGCGTACTCCTCAATCCCTCCACAGCGGGCCCGTCGCGGCCGGATCCGAGGGCCCTCTTCCGGCCCGGCGCCCGGTCGGGCAAGGATGGGAGCGCTCACATTCCTGCCCCGCCCCTTCGAGGAGTGCCCCGATGCCCACGTTCGTCACCACCGCCCTCACCGCCGACGGGCCCGTCGCCATCCGTGGCGCGCTGGACCTGGAGCACACGGCGGACGGCCTGGTGCCGCACCGGCTGCCCGCCGCCGCCCGCGCGCAGTTCCCCGACGACTACATCGGGCTGGTCGAGGGCCAGCCCTGCGGTGTCCGGCTCGCCTTCCGCACGGCCGCCGCCACCGTGGAGCTGGAGACCCGGCCGACCAAGACCGTCTGGGCGGGCGCCCCGCAGGAGCGGGACGGCGTCTACGAGCTGCTGGTCGACGGCCGGCCCGTAGGGCAGACCACCGTGCCCGGCGGCGACATCCAGCAGATGGAGATCGGCGGCCGCGCCCGCGTCATCCCCGGGGCGCCCGGCCGGGCCCGGTTCAGCGGCCTCGGCGACGCCGTGAAGGACATCGAGATCTGGCTGCCGCACACCGAACGCACCGAACTGATCGCCCTGCACACCGACGCCCCCGTCGACGCCCCCGCGCCCACCGGCCGGGCGACCTGGCTGCACCACGGCAGTTCGATCAGCCACTGCTCCGAGACCCCCAACCCCACCGACACCTGGCCCGCCGTCGCGGCCCGCCTCGCGGGCGTCGACCTCGTCAATCTGGGCCTCGGCGGCAACGCGATGGTCGACCACTTCACCGCCCGCGCGATCCGGGACGCCCCGGCCGACCTGATCAGCCTCAAGCTGGGCATCAACGTGGTCAACGCCGACGCCTTCCGGCTGCGCTCGTTCGGCCCGGCCGTCCACGGGTTCCTCGACACCGTCCGCGACGGCCACCCGGACACCCCGCTGCTGGTGGTCTCCCCCATCCTCTGCCCGCCCGTCGAGGACTCCCCCGGCCCCACCCTCGCCGACCCCGACTCCCCGGAGCTGCGGTTCATCACCCACGGCACCCCGGAGGAGACCGAGACGGGCCGCCTGAGCCTCAACAGCATCCGCCGCGAACTCGCCCACATCACGGCCCTGCGCGCCAAGACGGACCCGCACCTGCACTACCTGGACGGCCGCGAGCTCTACGGCGCCGGGGACTACGCCGCCCTCCCGCTGCCCGACGACCTCCACCCGGACACCGCCGGCTACCGCCTGATCGGCGAACGCTTCGCCCGCCTCGCCCTCGGCCCGGACGGCCCCCTCGGCTCCCGGCCCACCGGCCGCTGACCGGACCGAACGCCTACTCCGGGAGCACCTCGGCCCCGCACCGCGGGCACACCGTCGGCGGGGCCGAGTCCATCACCGCGTCGCACTCCGGGCAGATCCGGTTCAGCCAACAGGCCGGATCTCCGCCGCCCGCGTCGAGGTCCCCGCCCGGGCCGCCCAAGCCTTCGTCCGCCATGCGGCAACGGTACGCGCCGGCCCGGCCCTGAAGACCACCCGGGGTGGGGACTGTCCGTAACCGGCTACGCCCATCCGAGTGAGGTCGAACCTTGATACCCGGCCGTGACAGTGGCGACTGGTAGACATACCTCTGGCGGTTCTGAATCAAAGCCGTAGAATTGATTCAAGAGGAGGTGCTACGTGGATCTCGAACGCACGGGGGAACGGATCCGACGAGAGCGCGAGCGGGCCGGCTTCACCGAGCGGCAGCTGGCCGACCGGGCGGGTCTCTCCCAATCCACCCTTCATCGCATCGAACACGGCACCAGGGCGGCTGTGACACTCGCGGAGATCGACCGAATCGCGGAGGCGCTGGAGATCCCGCTTCGGCTGATCACCAGCGGGAACCCCGTCCGGGAACGGGTGCAGATCGCGGCAAGGATCAACACACTCGTCGAGGCGGACCGCGAGGAGGCCCTCCGCCAGTCCCTGCAGATCCTGGAACTGGACGCCCGGCTCGACCGGGCGGGCCCGGCGCCGGACGAACAACGCCAGCAGCGCAGGCCTGCGGGCGTCCCTCTCCCCCAGGCATCCCGGTCACCGGAGCTGCAGGGCAAGGACCTCGCCGCCGCAGTGCGCCTCACACTCGATCTGGGCACCGCGCCGATCGCCGACATCGACGAACTGATCGAGCAGCTCACGGGAGTGGACACCGCAGTAGTCCAACTCCCCAAAACAGTGGACGGGTTCACTCTGACCGACCCGGTCCGCAGGACAACTCTCGTTGCCGTGCGTGCCTGTGAGGTACCCGAACGGCAACGCTTCACGTTCGGCCACGAGCTGGGACACCTGCTACTGGAGGACGGTACGGCCGAGCACCAGATCGGCGACGAGCGATCTCCGGCGGAGGAGCGCTGCAACGCGTTCGCGCGCCACCTGCTCGCACCGGAGGACGGCATCCTGTCCTGGCTGGGCACCAGGCCCAACCCGGTCATCGACGCGGAGAAACACCCGTGCGGTGAGCGGGTCGTCGCACTGATGGCGCGCCATTTTCGCGTCAGCCTGGCCGTCGTCCTCATCCAGATCGAGCACATGGGCCTGATTTCAGCATCGTTGAAGAAGTCCCTGAAAGGACCGTCCGGAGCAGAACTTGCCCAGCGGTACGGATGGGGCCCCGCGTACGAACAGGAACAATCAGCCGCTAACACCGTGCGCCCCCCTCGCCGCATCCTGGAACGGGCGATACTGGCGTATCGTGAGAACCGCATCGGAATAAGGGCGTTGGCCGGCCTGGAGGGGCGTTCGATCCACGAGACCGAGGCAGCGTTGAAGGAAGCCGGAATCACGGTGACGCCGCCGGCAACGCGGCGCGCCGACCTCGGGCGTCTGCTCGCTCACGGATCAGCCGGCCGACAGAGCGGGCAGTAGCGCGGTTGCAACAGGGAGGGTCGGTCGATTGTCCGAGGGCGACGACGGGGCTGCCGAGATCGGTCGGCCCCTGCACGCGGAATCGCTCTGCATCCTGGATGCCGTGATCTGTGTGCATTTCGTCGGAGCCGGTCTGCACCGACTCCTCATCGACGTTCTCAGGCGAGCCGGACTCACCCTGTTGGTACCTCAGGAGGTGTGCGACGAGGTAGCCGGAAAATCGAGGAAGTACCCGCAGATCACCAACCCGTGGAACCGGCTCACCGCGAGCACGGTGGTACGAGTCCTGCCTCCCCTGCTCGCCGTGGACGCCCCCGCCCGCGTGATCGAGGTACTGGAGGACATCCGCGGCTTCCAGGCCGAACAGGCGTTGCGAAAACGGAAGGACCTGGGCGAGGCGGTCGTCGTCGCCCACGGAGTTCACTTCCAGGAGCAGGGCCATGAGGTGTACGTCGCGATCGATGATCAGGGCGGGAAGGCAATCGCCACCCAGCACAACCTGACCGTCCTCACCATCGAGGACGTCATCGAACTCGCGATCGCATTCGGCCACTTCCCCAACGAGGGCGACCTCAAGACCGCGTACCGCAAGCTCCGCGGCTACGGCGACGGGCTTCCCTCCTACGACTGCACGGACCTCCACGGCTCCTACACGAAATGGCGCGCCGCATCTCAGGCGGCGGACGCGCCCTGACCGGCCGCTCAGACCTGCGCCACAAACCGTACGAACGCCGCCCACTCAGCCCGGTCGAACGCGAACTGCGGCCCCTGCCGGTCCTTGGAGTCCCGGACGTGGACGGCGGCGGGATCGACGGCGATCTCCACGCACTCGCCGCCTTCGCCGCCACTGTGGCTGCTCTTGAACCACATGAGTTCCGCACAGGCCTCGGCGTTCATCGCTCTCCCAGGGTCTTCTCGATCAGGGCCAGGGACTCCCGTGGCGTGAGGGCCTGTCCCCGGATGCTTCCGTACCGTGCGGCCAGGATACGAACCTCCTCGGGATCGGTAATCAGCCGGCTGACGTTCTGCACCTCGACATAGGCCACCTGCTGCCTGGCCCTGGGCGACAGCAGGATGAACGGACCGTCCATGCCCGCGTGGTCCTCGCAGGCCAGCGGAAGCACCTGGATCGTCGTGCTGCGCAGGCTGCCGAGGTGAAGAAGGTGCTCCAACTGTCCACGCTGGACGAACGGTCCGCCGATCAGGCGGTGCAGCACGGACTCCTCGATGACCGCGCAGACCATCGGTGCCGGCCAGCGCGTCAGAATCTCCTGCCGGGCCAGCCGGGCAGCGACTCGCTGCTCGATGGTGCTCTCGTCCAGCAGTGGCTGTCGGACCGTGAAGGTCGTCCGCGCGTAGTCCTCCGTCTGCAACAGGCCCGGAACCGTCAAGGTGCTGTAGAAGTTGATCTCAAGCGCGTCCGCCTCCAGCCGCGCGTAGTCCCGGAACCAGGCGGGGTGCTTCACCCGTGACTTGGCCCGGGCCCTCGTCAGGTCGTCCCTGGTGACCTTCAACAGGCCGCCCGCGCCGAGGAATTCGTCGGCGGCCTCCAGGAACTCCGGTTGCGGCGTGCGCCGTCCGCGTTCCAGCGAGGAGATCTGGTCCTCGCCGTAGCCGAGCCGGTCGCCCAGTTCCTTCTGGGTCAGTCCGGCCTGCTCGCGCAGGAGTTTGACCTGTTTGCCGATGGCGCGCAGGAAGTCCGTGACGCCGTCCGGGTCGTCGGGCGGATCCGGCCGACGCTCGTGGTGCTGGTCCTGCACGGACAGATCGGTCCGCCCGGCCCCCTCGTTCACCCCTGCCAATGCGGCCACCCCCACCGTGCCGTGCCGTGCCGTCCGCACCCGGCGCGACCGCCGAGACGGACTGTCAACCGTCCGTGCCGGTACTCATACGCTCAGTACCGGGTCGCCTCCTCGTCAGGGTAGGGCCGGCCGGGCAGGCTCGGTGGCATGAAATCCGAAATCTCCCCTGTCCGAGCGATGACCGACGCGCTGCCCCGGAACTGGCAGTTCGCCTCCACCCGGCGGGGTGTCCGGCTCGCCCGGCTGGCCGTCACCGGGCAGCTGGAGCACTGGGGGTGGCCGCGCGACTCCGAGGCCTCGCAGACCGCCGCCCTGCTGGTCACCGAGCTCGCCGCCAACGCGGTGACCCACGGTCGGCTGCCCGGCCGCGATTTCGGGCTCCGGCTGCGACTCCTGGTGCCGGGCCCCACGGCGACCGCCACGCTCCGGATCGAGGTCTGCGACTCACGCGGCGAGCGGCAGCCGGTGGCACCTGCCGACGCCGGTCCGGAGGCCGAGTCGGGCCGGGGCCTGATGCTGGTCGAGGCCCTTGCCGCCCGCTGGGGTGCTGATCCCCGGCGCCCGTCGGGCAAGACCGTCTGGGCCGAGTTCCATCCGGGTCTGCCGGGGCGGAACGTCCGGGCGGGGGCGTCCGGCGCCGGGTCACGGGGCGGGCGGCACCCGGACGGCGATCACCGCGATGTCGTCGCCCCGGTCGCCGAGGGTGGCGATCAGGGTGTCGCACAGGCGGCCGAGCGGGAGGTCGGCGCCTGCGGTGGCCGCCGCACGCAGACGGGCGATCCCGGTGTCGAGCGTCAGCAGCCGGGATTCGACGAGGCCGTCGGTGTAGAGGAGCAGGGTCGAGCCGGGCGGCAGCGCGACGGTGGCGGTGGGGCGGGCGCGTCCGGGTTCGACGCCGAGCAGGATGCCCCGGCCGCCCTCCAGGAGGGTGGTGCTGCCGTCGGCGGCGAGCAGCAGGGGCGGCGGGTGGCCCGCGTTGGCCCAGCGGAAGGTCCAGCCGGCCGGACCGTCCGCAGCGGCCGGGCGCAGGTGGCCGTGGACGGCGGTGGCGGAGTCGGCGGTGTCCAGGTGGCAGGCCACCGCGTCGAGGCGGCGCAGGGTGTCGCCGGGTTCCTCGGTCCGGTCGACGGCGCGGTCGATGGCCAGGGCGCGCAGCATGTTGCGCAGGGCGCCCATCCGGGAGGCCGCCTGGAGGTCGTGGCCGACGACGTCGCCGATCACGACGGCGAGCGTCCCGTCGGGCAGCGGGAAGGCGTCGTACCAGTCGCCGCCGATCTCGGCGCCGCGTTGCGCGGGCTGGTAGCGGGCTGCGAGCTCCAGGCCGGCCACCAGGGGTAGCTCGGTGAGCAGGCTGCGCTGGAGCACGGCGGCGATGTCGGCCTGCTGGTTGTAGAGCCGGGTGTTGTCGAGGGCGAGGGCGCAACGGCGGGCGACCTCTTCGGCGAGTTCCACCTCGGTGTCGGTGAACGACCGGCCGGGGCCGGTCCGGGACAGGGTCATCGCGCCGAAGACGTGCTCGCGCAGTCGCAGGGGAACCACCAGCAGGGTGGCGGCGGCGGAGTCGGCGGCGGTGAGCAGCTGGGTGCCTGCGCCGCCGAGCACGGCGGCCAGCGGTGTGCCGGCCGCGAGCAGGAATGCGGACGGGCCTCCCGGGGTCGTGCCCTTCGGGCCGGCCCCCGCGTCCGCCCGCGCTCCGGTCTCGGCGTACGCGGCCCGCCGTACGCTGCCGGGCCCGTCGAAGAGGTCCAGCGCGGCCCGGTCCGCCAGCCGGGGCACCAGCAGGCGGGCCAGCCGCGGGAGGTCCCGGTCGGGGTCGAGCATGGTGACCAGTTCGGTGGTCACCTCGGAGAGCCACGACAGTTCGAGGACGGCGTCCTCCGCCTGCTGCCGGGCACCCTCGACCCGGGCGATGCTCACCGCCTGCGCGCCGGGCCCGGTGGTGAGCGGCCACAGGACCAGCACGGCGCCGTCGGCGCGGGTGCCGCGCAGTCTCGGCAGGCACGCCCAGCCGAGCCGCACGGTGGTGCCGTCGGCACGCCGGAACACGTCGTGGGCGCGGTGCGCCGGACGGCCGCCGTGGACGGAGGCGAGGATCGGGCAGGTCCGTACCGGGCCGGGGCGGCCGCCCGGGCCGAGGACGCACACCGTCTCGTGCAGGGGCCGGCCGGCGAGCGCGTTCCCGGCGTGGCCGAGCAGGTACGGGGTGGAGCGGCCGACCTGCTCGACCGTCCCGGTGGCGCTGATCGTGCAGTAGGCGGAGCCGAGCGCGTCGAGGAGCGCGAGCAGCGGGCCGTCGGCGAGCCGGCCGGGTTCGCCGGCCGGGGCCGGTGCGTGCCCCGGTTCATGCCCTGGCGCGGGTCGATCGGTGGCATTCCGCATCCGTCAATTGTCGCGGGTGCACACCGGTCCTGCGCAATTGCGCAGGTCACCGAGCGGAGGTCTCGGTGACCGGGGCGTCGGCTTCACTTCACCGTGAGGGTGCCGTGCATGTAGGTGTGGATGCTGCAGATGTAGGGGTAGTCGCCGGGCTGGGTCGGGGCGGTGAACGTGGTGGTGCCGCCGCTCGCCTGGATGACGCCGGTGTCGAAGGCGTTGCCGGTCCTGGCGGTGACGGTGTGGGTGCTGTTGTCCTGGTTGACGACGGTGACCGTCGCTCCGGGGGACACGGTCACCGCGACGGGGTCGTACGCGAAGTCCTTGATCGTGATCGTCACCGCAGCACTGGGCGTCGCACTCGGTGACCCCGACACGGACTCGGAGGCGGAGGCCGACGCAGACGCAGACGCAGACGCGGTGGCCGAGGCGGAGGCGGACCCGGAGGCCGCGGGCGACGGCGACGGCGACGGCGAGGCCGAAGGCGTGCTCGGGCTGCTGGAGCAGCCCGCGAGGGCCAGCAGCGTGCAGACGGCGCCGGCCGCCACGGTGGTTCGCCACCGGCGGTGCGGGGTGGTGGGGAGCATGGTGGTCCGGCCTTTCGGGTCCGCGCCCGCCGGTGGCGGGCGACCGGCCCCAGGGTGCTGCACGCCTGCCGCGCGGGCCCGCATCACACACCGGGCGGGCGCACCGGTCACCCGTACGGGCTCGCCCGGGGCTACTCCTCCACGCCGGGGAGGGGCTGTTCGGACCAGATGGTCTTGCCTTCACGCAGGTAGCGGGTGCCCCAGTGGGTGCTGAGCTGCATGACGATGAACAGGCCCCGGCCGCCCTCGTCGGTACTGCGGGCCTGGCGCAGGTGAGGGGCGGTGTTGGTGTGGTCGGAGACCTCGCAGATGAGGCTGCGGTCGCGGATCATTCGCAGCTGGACGGCGCCCTTGCCGTAGCGGATCGCGTTGGTGACGAGTTCGCTGACGATGAGCTGGGTGCTGTGGACGAGGTCTTCGAGGCCCCAGGCGGTCAGCTGGCGCTCCGCGAGGCGGCGGGCGTCGGAGACCACGGCGAGGTCGTCGGGAAAGGTCCAGACGGCGACGTTGTCCTGGGTGAGGTGGTGGGTGCGGGCGAGCAGCAGGACGGCGTCGTCGTCGGGCCGCTTGGGGACGAGGGTGTAGACGGCGGAGTCGCACAGGTCCTGGAGGGTGCGTCCGGGCTGGGCGAGCAGCAGGTGCAGGCGCTCCAGGGAGGTGTCGCGGCCGCGGCCGGACACCAGGCCGTCGGTGTAGAGGGCGAGGATGCTGCCTTCGGCGAGTTCGATGGTGGCGGCCTCGTACCCGGCGCCGCCGACGCCGAGGTGGGGACCGGCCGGTACGTCGAAGGCGACGGTCTCGCCGCCGGGGCCGAGCACCAGGGGCGCCGGGTGTCCGGCGCGGGCGGCGGTGCAGCGGCGGGACACCGGATCGTAGACGAGGACCAGGCAGGAGGCGAGGAACTCGGTCGGGGAGACGGCGGTGCCGGGGGCGGCCGCGGCGTTGTCCTGGGCGAGCCGCTCGGCGGTGTCGTCGAGGCGCTCCAGCAGTTCGTCGGGGGTCAGGTCGAGGGCGGCCAGGGTGCGCAGCGAGGTGCGGAGCTGGCCCATGGTGGCGGCGGCCTCGATGCCCCGGCCGGCGAGGTCGCCGACGACGAGTGCGACGCGCGCGCCGGACAGCGGGATGACGTCGTACCAGTCGCTGCCGGCGCCGCCCGGTATGTACAGGTGGGCGGCGTCGACGGCGGAGACGGACGGGGGCTGCTGGGGCAGCAGGTAGCGCTGGAGGGCGGTGGCGATGGTCCGTTCGCGGGCGTAGCTGCGGGCCTTGTCGATGCTGAACGCCGCGCGGTCGGTGAGCCGCTGGGCGAGTTCGAGGTCGTCGTCGTCGAACGGCTCGGGGCGTTCGTAGCGGTAGTAGGCGGCCAGGCCGAGGAGGGCGTCGTGGACGACGAGGGGGACGACGATCATGGAGTGCACGCCGGCCGACTCCAGGCGTTCGCCGAAGGCCGGGTCGGCGGCCAGCCAGGGCTCGTCGTAGCTCAGCCGGGAGATCAGGCGGGGCCGGACGTCGGCGAGGGTCTGGGTGAACGGGGTGGGGAAGACGAAGGTCTTGAGCCGCCCGACGGAAACCGGGAGTTCGGTGCCGTGGAGGGTGCGGTAGGCGGCGCGGCGCAGCGGGTGGTCGGGCGAGACGGCGCCGACGTGGGCGGGCCCGGCCCGCCAGGTCTCGTCCAGGATGTCGACGACGGTGGCGTCGGCGAAGCGGGGCACCGTGACGTCGGCGAGTTCCTGGGCGGTCGGGGCGATGTCGAGGGTGGAGCCGATCCTCTCCTGGGCGTCGTGGAAGATCGCGAGCCGGTCGGCGGCGCCCTGGCGTGCGGTGATGTCCTCGACGGCGGCGGCCACGCCGATCGGCCGGCCGGGATCGGGATCCAGGCCGGGGCCGCGGCCCTCCAGCCGGTAGAGGGTGACGGAGAGGGCGAGCGGGGCGGGCCCGTTGCCGGCGACCTTCCCGCGGATCAGCCGGCCGGTCACGGCGGTGCCGGTGTCCAGGACCTCGGCGGCGAGTGCGGTCAGTTCCTCGGCGGGGAAGCCGGGCGCGAGGTCGGCCAGGCGCCTGCCCCGGGCCTCGTCGCCGGGCAGGCAGTGCAGGGTGCGGGCGGCCCGGTTGAGGTTGACCAGGCGCAGGTTCTCGTCGAGGACGTACCAGGCGCGCGGGGCCGCGCCGAACAGGGCGTCGAGGAGGGCGGCGTCACCGGCGTCGCGATCCGAGTCCGGCACCGTACTACCTCCGGGGTCGTCGTGCGTGCTCCTTCCCCCAACCATCGCAGAGCGGCCACGGGTGGCAAGTCGCGAATCGCTGACGTACCGGCGGGTTCCGCGGGCCGGTCCGCACCGGGTGGTGCACCCCGGCCTGCGGCGACGCCCGAGGGGCGGACGCCGCCCACCCGTTCGGCGCACACCGGGGGCCGTCCGGCAGGCGCCCGGCCCGGCGGTGTGAGAAGTCTGGGATTCCCTTCCGCTGAGAACGAGTCGGCCCGTGAGCGGCTGGCCCCGGGGGGACGATTGGAGCCGGGTATGCCACACGCACGCGACGGATTCGACCCGATCCCCTCGTGGGGGCGGCCGCCGGAGGTCTCGGTGGCCGCTCTTTCCGCCGGAACGCCGGCCGCGGGCGAGGGCGGGTACGGCCTGCCGGGTGTGCCCGTCGCACCGGCCGGTGAGCTGCCCGCCGGGCTGGGCCTGACCAGGGAGCAACTGGCAGCCGTCGGTGTGCGGGGGCAGGCGGGCGGGGCCGCGCTCTGTGCCCGGCCGGACGGCGGGCCGGTGGTGGTGTTCGGGACGGGCGACGCGGACGCGCTGGACGCGACGGCGCTGCGCGACGGAGCGGCGGCGTTCACCAACGCGGCCGCCCACGCCGGGCGCCTCGCGGTGGTGGTGCCCTCGGGCCCGCTGCTCGACGCGCAGGCCGCCGCGCAGGCGGTGGTGGAGGGTGTCCTGCTGGCGCGCTACCGCTTCGAGACGCTGAAGCGCGAGCCGGCTGCCGTCCCGGTGGAGGCGCTGACGCTGCTGGTGCCGGAGCCGGACGTCGCGGCGGCCGGGCGCGGCGTCCGGCGGGGTCTGCTCTTCGCCCGCGCGACGATGCTGGCGCGGGACCTGGCCAACTCGCCGCCGAGCATGCTGACGGCCGCGGCGATGGCGGACTGTGCGACCCGGCTGGCGGCGGAGACCGGCCTCACCGCCGAGGTGTTCGACCAGGAGCAGCTGATCGCGATGGGCTGCGGCGGCCTGCTGGGCGTGAACGCCGGCAGCGCGGACCCGGCCAGGATGATCCGGCTGCGGTACACCCCGAACCTGGTCGGCGAGTCCCCGACCCGGCTGACCCTGGTCGGCAAGGGCGTGATGTACGACTCGGGCGGCATCAGCCTCAAGCCGGCCGACGCCGTGCACGCGACGATGAAGAACGACATGTCGGGGGCCGGGGCGATCCTGGCGGCGATGTCGGTGCTCGGCGAGCTGGGCTGCCGCACGGCCGTGACCGGCTACCTGATGTGCACGGACAACATGCCGTCGGGGACGGCCACCAAGCTCGGTGACGTGCTGTCGATCCGGGGCGGCGCCACCGTCGAGGTGATCAACACGGACGCGGAGGGCCGCCTGATCATGGCGGACGCGCTGGTGCTGGCGACCGAGGAGCCGACCGACGCCGTCGTGGACATCGCGACGCTGACCGGCGCCGCGATGCGCGCGCTGGGTGCCGAGATCGCCGGGGTGTTCGGCAACCGGCAGCCGCTGGTGGAGCAGGTGCTGGCGGCGGCCCGGGCGACGGACGAACCGGCCTGGCAGCTGCCGCTCGCCCGGCGCTACCGCGCGGAGCTGGACTCGGACGTCGCGGACATCAAGAACATGGGCGGCCCGAACGGCGGCGCCATCCATGCCGCGCTGTTCCTGGAGGACTTCGTCGGCGGTCTGCCGTGGGCGCACATCGACATCGCCGGGCCGGCGCAGAACGACAGCGCCTCGTCCTGGCGGCCCAAGGGCTGCACCGGTTTCGGGGCACGCCTGCTGACCGAGTTCGCGCTCGCCTTCACCGCGCCCGGCGACGTCCGGCCGGGTACTCCCGAGGGGGACGAGGTGAGCCGCCATGAGCGGTGAGACGGCGCCGGCCGGCAGAACGCTCGGCCAGAAGCTGCTGGACGGCATCGAGAAGGTCGGCAACAAGGTCCCGCACCCGGCGATGATCTTCCTGGCGCTGTGCGCCCTGGTCATCGTGCTGTCGGCGATCCTGGCCGCCTTCGACGTGTCCGTGACCTACGACGCCGCCGAGTCGGTGCCCGTCCCGGCGCACGAGATCTACGACGGGGGCACCGACTACCCGTCGACCCAGGTGCCGCCGGTCTCGAACTACGACCACCCCTACGAGATCCACCAGGAGACGACGAAGATCGAGAGCCTGCTGACCGGTGACGGCGTCAGGTTCATCTTCACGTCGGCGACCACCAACTTCACCAACTTCGGCGTGGTCGCGGTCATCCTGGTCGCGATGGTCGGCGTCGGCGTCGCCGAGGAGGCGGGCCTGATCGCCGCCCTCGTCCGCAAGCTGGTGCGGACCGCCCCGGCGGGGAGCCTGACCTTCATCATCGTGCTGCTCGGCGTGCTGTCGAGCGTCGCCTCGGACGCCGGCTACCTGGTCCTGATCCCGCTCGGGGCGGTGGCCTTCATGAGCGTCGGGCGCCATCCGCTGGCGGGCATCGCCGCCGCCTTCGCGGGCGTCGGCGCGGCCTTCGGCGTGAACGTGCTGATCACCCCGGTCGACGGGATCGTCACCGAGATCACCAACGAGGCGATCGGGCTGGTCAGCCCCGGGAAGACGATCAACCTCACCGCGAACCTCTACTTCAGCATCGCCTCGACGCTGTTCCTCGCCGTCGTGATCACCATCGTCACCGAGAAGCTCGTGGAGCCCCGGCTCGGCGCCTGGACCGGCGGCGCGGTGGCCGAGCAGACGGAGGAGCCCGACGTCAGCGCCGAGGAGGAGGGCCGGGGCCTGCGGTACGCGCTCTGGGGCCTGCTGGCGGTGGCCGTCGCGATCTCGCTGCTGTCCTTCATCCCGGGGGCGCCGCTGCGCAACCCGGAGACCGGCAGCCTGTTCGACGACTCGCCGTTCATGGACGCCCTGATCTTCCTGATCATGCTGATCTTCCTGGTCACCGGCCTCTGCTACGGAACCGGGGCCAGGACCCTCAAGGGCACCTCGGCCGTGATGGAGGCCATCACCAAGACCTTCTCCGGTCTCGGCGGGCTGATCTTCCTGCTCCTGATCATCAGTCAGTTCATCGCCTACTTCAACTACAGCAACATGGCGACGGTCGCGGCCGTCAAGCTGGCGGACGTGCTGGAGCGGGCCGACGTCGGGCCGCTCTGGCTGCTGCTCGGACTGATCCTGGTCACGATCATCCTGGACCTGATCATCCCCGGGGTGATCCCCAAGTGGGCGATCCTCGCGCCCGTCTTCGTCCCGCTGTTCCTGCAGCTCGGCATCGCACCGCAGACCGTCCTGGCGGCCTACCGCGTCGGCGACTCCCCCGCCAACGTGATCACCCCGCTGATGGTCTACCTGCCGTTCATCGTGCTGCTGACGCAGAAGTACAAGAAGACGTCGGGTGTCGGCACGGTGGTGTCGCTGATGATGCCCTACACCATCGTGGTGGCGATCGCCTGGGTGCTGTTCTTCGTCGCCTGGTACCTGATCGGCATCCCGCTCGGCCCCGGCGCACCCGTCGACGCCTGATCCCCGGGCCAGTGAACCGTTCGCCGGCCGAGCGCCCGCCCCTGCCCGTGGCAGGGGCGGGCGCAGTGGGGGGAGTGCTCCGTGAGTGATGCCGCCGTCTGCCTGGCCGTCCTGGCGGCCGTGGTGGTGCTGTTCGTCTGGAACCGGCTGCCGGTGGAGGTCGTCGCGTTCGGCTCCGCGCTGGTGCTGTACGCGACCGGCGTGCTCGACGCGGGGCAGGTGTTCGCCGGTTTCGGCGACCCGGTGGTCACGTTCGTCGCGGCGCTGTTCGTGGTCAGCGCCGCCCTGCAGGCCACCGGGCTGACGGCCTGGGCGGGGCGGCGGCTGACCGAGCGGTCCGGCACCGGCCGGCGGCAGCTGATCGTCCTCGCGATGCTGCTCGCCGCCGGGCTGACCGCCCTGATCACCGTCACCGGCGCGGTCGCCGCGCTGCTCCCGCTGGTCGTCCTGCTGGCCACCCGGACGGGGCTGCCGCCCTCGCGGCTCGTCATGCCGCTCGCGTACGCGGGGCACGCCGGGTCGCTGCTGCTGCTGATCGGCTCCCCCATCAACGTGATCGCCTCGGAGGCCGCGGCCGAGGCGGGCGGCCACACCTTCGGGTTCTTCGACTTCGCCGTGGTCGGCGTGCCGGCCCTGGCCGGGACGATCGCGCTCACCGTGCTGCTCGGCCACCGGCTGCTGCCCAGGCGCACGCCGAGTTCCATCCCCGCCGACCTCAGCCGGCACGCCCGCACGCTGATCGCCCACTACGGGCTGGAGACCGACTCGGCGAGCCTTCAGGTCCCGGCCCGCTCCCCCGCCGTCGGCAGCACCTCGGACGCGCTCGCGGCCACCGCCCCGCCCGGGCTGGCCGTCGTCGGCGCGCTCACCGCCGACGGGCACGACCCGCGCGGGGACGCGGCACTCCAGGCCGGCGACATCCTGATCGTCCGGGGCGGGCACGCGAGCACGGAGGCCTTCGCCGGGCAGCACGGGCTGGACCACCTGCCCGCACCGCTGCACGACCACCTCGCGGACGTCCTGGTGAACCGGGACACCGGGCTGGTGGAGGTGGTGGTCAGCCCGCGCTCCAGCCTGATCGGCAGCTCCGTCTTCCCCGGGATGGCCACTGCCGACGCCGACCTGGTGATCCTCGCCGTCCACCGCTCGGGCCGGGACACCGGCGCCGGCGCCGACACCCGCTCCGGCCCCACCGAACTGGCCGCCGGCGACACCCTGCTGGTACAGGGCAGCTGGCAGGCCCTGGACCGCAAGCTGGAGCGCCCGGGCCACGTCCTCGTCGTCGATCCGCCCGCCGACGTCCGCACCCAGAGCGCGCCGCTGGGGGCGCCCGCCTGGAAGGCCCTCGGCGTGCTCGCCGGCATGGTCGCACTGCTCGCCACCGGCGCCGTCCCGGCGGCCGTCGCCGGGCTGCTGGCCGCGCTCGCCATCGTGCTGCTCCGGGTGCTGACCCCGGGCCAGGCCTACGAGGGCGTCTCCTGGACGACGCTCGTCATCGTCGGCGGGCTGTTCCCGCTGTCCGTCGCGATCCAGCAGTCCGGCGCGGCCGACGACATCGCCCACCTGGTCGTCCGGGCGGCCGGCGGCAACGGCTACCTGCTGCTGCTCGGCCTGTTCCTGCTCACCGCCGTGCTCGGGCAGTTCGTCAGCAACATGGCCACCGCGCTGATCGTCGTCCCGATCGCCGTCTCGGCGGCGCACGACGCCGGGATCTCGGTGCAGCCCGTGCTGATGTGCGTGGCCGTCGCCGCCGCGGCGGCCGTCCTGACCCCGGTGGCGACGCCCGCCAACATGATGGTGATGGGGCCCGGCGGCTACCGCTTCGGGGACTACTGGCGCTACGGGCTGCCGGTGCTGGCCTGGTTCCTGGTCGTCACGCTCGCGGTGGTGCCGCTGGTCTGGCGGTTCTAGCGGTCCGGCATCCCTACGACGCGTCCCGCAGGGCCGGGTGCGGCACCCGGGGCTCCAGCGGGTCGTAGCGGACCACGATGTCGTCGCCGCGCCGGGGGAGGTCGTACAGGGGGAAGGTACCGGTGAGTGCCGTGGTGCACTCCTCGCCGTCGGCGGTGGTGTACCGGACGGTGACGACCAGTTCGAGCCGGTCGTCCAACCGCATGTCCGTCCCGTCGACGTCCACCACCGTGGCGCGGACCGTCACCCCGTGCTCGCGCAACCGCTCCGCGCGCACGGCCTGCTCCGCCTGCGCCGCCAGGGAGCGCCGGCGCCCGCGTTCCTCCAGCCGGGCGGAGCAGAGGGCGCCCAGTGCGCACAGCACGGCCGGTCCCAGCAGCCACACGCTCGTGCTGCGGGCCCCGAGCGCGGCGCCCAGCAGGCTGAGCACGATGCCGGTCAGGATCCCGGCACCGATCGGCAGCGACGAGTGCGGGCCGGGCGAGTTGCCCGCCGTCACGAAGGCCGTGCCGGTCAGGAGCAGCACCGCCGCGATCAGGCCCAGCGGCACGGCCGCGCCGACGACCAGGTTGGAGGCCGTACAGGACCGGTCGTACCCGGAGCCGCAGTTGCCGGACGCGATCACCCCGACGAGGCCCCAGCCGACCGCCCAGCCGGCGGCACTCTGGAGCAGCGCGCAGAGGGCGAGGCCCAGCAGCCGCAAGGGGGTCACTCGTGGCTCGCCCGGCCCGGGGCGCGCTGGGGCGTCGTTCATCACGCACGGATGCTACCGGCGGCGAGCAGCGGCCGAAACGGACTGGACCGGACCATCAACCGTCCACCGGGCGAACAGTGTGACGCCCGGTCAGTCGCTCGGCCGCCGGCCCGACGACCGTGACCGGGCGGCCCCGGGCGGCCAGCCGGTCGAGGGTGGCCCGCAGCAGCGCCTCGGCCATGGCATCGAGCACGGTGACCCGGGTGAGGTCGAGCACCAGCGGGCCCGCCGGGGCGGCCGTGCGCTCCCGCAACGCGGAGAGCACCCGCTCGGCGGCCGTGAAGTCGAGCGCGCCCCGCGCCACCACCGCGCCCCGGGTACCGTCCACGTCGAGGGTGGGGGTGCCCGGCGCGGGGTTGCGCATCAGGTGCAGGCCGAAGCGCTCCGACAGTTCGCGCAGCGCCGCCGCACCCCGGACGGGGTTGCCGGTCACGTCCAAGGGAGGGCTCCAGCAGGCGACCCCGAACCGGGCCGGGCTCACCGCGATCAGCCCGCCCGACACCCCGCTCTTCGCGGGCAGCCCGACCCGCAGCAGCCACTCACCGGAGGCGTCGTACATGCCGCAGGTCGCCATCACCGACAGCACCTGGACGGCGACCTCCCCGCTCACCACCAGCTCGCCGGTCACCGGGTTGACGCCGCCGTTGCCCAGCGTCGCCGCCATCACCGCGAGGTCGGCGGCCGTGGCGCGCACCGCGCACTGACGGAAGTACAGGTCGGTGGCGAGCAGCGGGTCGCAGGCCAGCGAGCCGGCCCCGCGCATCAGGTAGCCGAGCGCGCGGTTGCGGTCGCCGGTCGCCGCCTCCGAGGCGTGGACGGCCTCGTCGACGTCCAGCCGGCGGCCCGCGAACGCGCTCAGGCAGGCCAGCACCCGCTCGAACCGCTCGGCCGGGGTGGCGCCGGGCACCAGTGCGGTCGTCGCGATCGCGCCCGCGTTGACCATCGCGTTCGACGGCCGCCCGGTGTCCTCCTCCAGGCTGATCGCGTTGAACGCCTCACCACTGGGCTCCGCGCCCACCCAGCGGCTGACCTCGTCCAGCCCCAGCTCGGCGAGCGCGAGCGCGTAGACGAAGGGCTTGGACACCGACTGCAGCGTGAACGGCACCCCGGCGTCGCCGGCCGCGTAGCGGTGCCCGTCCATGCTGACCAGCGCCAGCCCGAAGCCGGCCCGGTCGGCCCGGGCCAGCTCGGGGATGTACGCGGCGACCTCCCCGTCGTCCAGGGTGCCCAGCCGCCGGTGCACGCCGGCCAGTGCCTCGGTGACGGGGTCGTCGCTCCCGTGGTCGTCGCCCACGGGTCAGGGGGTGACGATCGGGAAGGAGGCGTCGGGCTCGGCGAGGTAGGAGAACAGCCGGGCGAGCAGCGCCGGGTCGCCCTCGACCGTGACACCGTCCAGGCCCTTGCCGCCCAGGACGCCCAGGAGCTGCGGCTTGGTCAGCGTGAGGGTGAGGGCGGCGGCCTCCCGGGGCGGCTCGCCGAGGGGCTTGGCGTGGTGGGTCAGGGCGCCGTTGCGCAGCGTGAGGCGGTAGCGCTGCTGCTCGTCGGTGAGGGCGAGGTCGACGACCAGGCTGTCGTGCCAGGCCCGCGGGCCGTCGATCCGCACCGCGACGGAGTCGAGCAGCTGCTCGACGGTCAGCGCCATGACCATCTCGGGGTTGGTCATGTCCAGTGCGACGGTGCCGGGACCGCCGCGCAGCTCCACGGCCGCCATCAGGTAGAAGTTGCGCCAGGTGCCGTTCTCGCTGCCGTGGCCGAGCCGCTCGTAGACACCGGCCAGCTGCTCGCGGGCCTGCGCGTTGTCCGGGTCGGCGAAGACCAGGTGGTTGAGCAGGGTGGCGGCGAACCGCAGGTCCTCGTCCTCGATGTAGGCGACGGCCTTGGCGAGGGCCGCGTCCGGGCCGCCGGCCAGGTCGACGTAGCGCTTGGCCAGCTCGACCGGCGGGTGCTCCCACAGGTGGGCCGGGTTGCCGTCGAACCAGCCCAGGTAGCGCTGGTAGACGGCCTTGACGTTGTGGCTGAGCGAGCCGTAGTAGCCGCGTGCGTGCCAGGCGCCCTCCAGGGCGGGCGGCAGCTGCATCTCCTCGGCGATCTCGGGGCCCGTCAGCCCGGCGTTCAGCATCCGCAGCGTCTGGTCGTGCATGTAGGCGTAGAGGTCGCGCTGCTCGGAGAGCAGGCCGGTGATGTTGTCACGGCCCCAGGTCGGCCAGTGGTGCGAGGCGAAGGCGACGTCCATCGAGTCGCCGAAGTACTCGATCGCCTCGTCCAGGTAGCGCGACCAGATCCGGGCGTCGCGGACGACGGCGCCGCGCAGCGTCAGGATGTTGTGCATGTTGTGGGTGGCGTTCTCGGCCAGGCACAGCGCGCGGCGGTCCGGGAAGAGGAAGTTCATCTCCGAGGGGGCCTCGGTGCCGGGGGTGAGCTGGAAGACGATCCGCACACCGTCGACGGTCTCCTCCTGCCCGGTGCGGGTGATGTCGACGGTCGGCGGGATCAGCGTGACGGTGCCGGTCGAGGTCGTCATTCCCAGCCCAGCGCCGATCTGGCCGTCGGGGGCCTTCGGCAGGCGGTCGCCGTACATGAACATCGCCCGGCGGGTCATCGCGTTGCCCGCGTAGACGTTCTCGCTCACCGCGTGCTCCAGGAACCCTTCCGGCGCGATCACCGGCACCGGGGCATGACCCTGCGGCACCACTCCGCGCGCACCGCCGAAGTGGTCGCCGTGGGAATGGGTGTAGATCAGCCCGGTCACCGGTCGCGGCCCCCGGTGCTCGCGGTAGAGCTCCAGGGCCGCCGCCGCGCACTCGGTGGAGATCAGCGGGTCGATGACGATGACGCCGGTGTCGCCCTCGACCAGCGTCATGTTGGAGAGGTCCAGCCCGCGCACCTGGTAGATGCCCTCGGTGACCTCGAACAGGCCCTGCTTCACGGAGAGCTGGCCCTGCCGCCACAGGCTCGGGTGCGCGGTGTCCGGGCAGTCGGCCTTCAGGAAGTCGTACGCGTCGTTGTCCCAGATCACCCGGCCGTCGGCGGCCTTCACGACGGCCGGCGACAGGGCTCCGAGGAACCCGCGGTCGGCGTTCTCGAAGTCGGTGGTGTCCTCGAAGGGGAGAGTGCTCATGCTGCGCCTTTCGGAGCGGGCCGGAGGATGGAGCGGGGCGGACGGATTCAGTGCTGCGCGGGGGCCACGGCGCCCGCGCTGGCGGGGACGGACACCTTCGGGCTGCGGACGAGACCGCGCAGCCAGAGAATGGCGGCGGCGGAGATGACGACCCAGCCGGCGATCTGGAACACCAGGATCAGGTTGGCCTGCGACTGGGTGAGCTGCGGCAGGTAGCCGGTGTCGATCAGCCTCCACTGCCAGTCGCTGCCGGTGAGCTTCAGCGCGAGGGCGATGGCGATGCCGTGCATCGAGTCCCACAGCGAGTGCAGGACGGCGACCCCCAGGTAGCTGCCGAGCAGGACGGGGGTCAGCCGCGGCCGGCCGCCGCGGGCCGCGGTGGAGAACAGGACGGCGCCGAGGATGGCCGTCCACAGGCCGTGGCCGAACGGGGCGAGCAGGCCGCGCAGGATCTCGGTCTGCACCAGGTCGGTCAGCGACAGGCCCTTGACCGTGACCAGCGCGGTGAGCGCGTAGCCGGAGGACTCCAGGGCGGCGAAGCCGAAGCCGACGGCCGCGCCCAGCACCATGCCGTCCCGGCGGGTGTAGTTGGTCAGGCGCAGCGCCATCAGCCAGAGGGCCGCGAGCTTCACGCCCTCCTCGATCAGCCCGACGCCGACGTACATCCACACCGAGGGGTGCAGGAAGTAGCTCTCCAGCACCGAGGCGCCGAGCACGCCGAGGGTGCCGCCGACCAGGAAGGCCGTGAGTATCCTGCGCGGGGTCAGCGCGCTGCCCCCGCCGAGCCGGTCGTAGGACCAGGTGACGAAGGTGACGGGGACGAGGAAGCTGCCGAGCAGGACGAGCGTCGGCAGCAGGTTGGCGTTGCCGGTGGCGAAGGTGACCACGACGGTCAGGCCCCAGAGGGCGAGGCCGACGAAGAAGACCACCAACCAGGAGCGGTCGGTGGTCGGGGCCTTCCGGCGGCCTCCGCTTGGGGACGGGTAGGTCGTCATCTCGCTCCTCCACACCGCACGCCGACAGGGCCGCGCCGTCGGCGCGGGTCATGAATCAGGACAAACTTATAGAAAGTCACCTAATTCGGCACGTCGGCGGGCAGACGGCCCCGGCCGTGTCCCGGGCCGGAACGCGAAGGAGCGTCGCACCCCCCATCCGGGCGCGACGCTCCTCCGTACGGAACCCGGGCTACTCCTCCCGGACGACCGCCACGCCGCCCGCCGGGACTGTCAGGCCCTCCGGCGGGACGGCGCGGGCGGCCAGCAGGTCCCGGCCCCGCACGGACACGGGCACCTGCCGCTCGGTGTTGTTGATGACGAAGAGCCAGCTCCGGCCGTCGGCCGCCCGCCGCCGCACCGCCTCCACGCCCGCGGGCAGGCCCGCCACCTCCGGACGCACCCCGCTCTCCGCCAGCACCCGCCCGACCAGGGCCCGGTACGCGGCGTCCGCCAGCCTCGTCGACACGTACCAGCCGGTGCCCGCGCCGAAGCCGTACCGGGTGACGGCCGGCTTGCCGCTGAGCGGGCCGGCGGCGTAGGAGGTGACGGCCTCGGCGCCCTCGGTGCGCAGGTCCTCGCTCCAGAGCGTGCCCGCCGATCCGTCGGACAGCGCGACGGCGTCGCCCGCCGCGAGCGGCCGGTGCTCCTCGCCGCGGATGCCCAGCACCTCGCGCAGCGCCCCCGGGTAGCCACCGGTGCGGACCCGGTGGTGCTCGTCGACGACGCCGCTGAAGTACTGCACCAGCAGCGTGCCGCCGCCCTCGACGTAGCGGCGCAGCGAGGCCGCGCCCGCGTCGGAGACCAGGTACAGGCTGGGTGCCAGGACGAGGCGGTAGCGGGACAGGTCCGACTCCGGGTGGGCGAAGTCGGTGGTCACACCGGCGTCCCACAGCGCGCGGTGGGCCCGCTTGAGGGTGGCCGGGTAGTCCAGTTCGGAGGAGGGCATGCCGTTGGTGTCCAGCGCCCACCAGGCGTCGGCGTCGTGCAGGACGGCCGCCTCGGCCGTGACGGTGGAGCCGGCGACCTCCTCCAGTGCGGCGACCGCCGCCCCCGTCGCGGCGGTCTCCCGGAAGATCCGGGTGTCGGGGCCGGCGTGCGGCACCATCGCCGAGTGCCACAGCTCGGCGCCCGCCCGGGACTGCCGCCACTGGAAGAACAGCGCGCCGTCCGAGCCCCGCGCGATGTGGGCCAGCGAACTGCGCAGGATCCGGCCCGGGTCCTTGGGCAGGACGCGGTCGGGCAGGTAGACGGTGTTGGTGCCCTGCTCGATCAGCAGCCACGGCCTGCCGCCGCCGAAGGAGCGGGCCCGGTCCGCGCCGAAGGCGGTGTCGGCGTCGCCGTCGACGCCCGGCGCGTCCATGTAGTGGTCGATGCCGACGAAGTCGACCTCGCGGCCGAACGCCCAGAGGTCCAGGTTCTGGTAGCCGGGCAGCATCAGGTTGGTGGTGACGGGCACGGCGGCCGGGATGTGGCGGCGGACGGCGTCGCGCTGCTCGCGGTACGCCGCGAGCGCCTCGTCCGACCAGAACCGGCGGAAGTCCAGCGTGTGGCCGGGGTTCAGGTGCCACTGGGTGGCGCGCGGGGGCATGATCTGCTCCCACGAGCCGTAGCGCTGGCTCCAGAACGCGGTGCCCCAGGCCTCGTTGAGCGCGTCCAGGCTCCCGTGCCGGGCCCGCAGCCAGACCCGGAAGGCGGCGGCGGACTGCTCGCAGTGGCACACCGTGGCGTACTCGTTGTGGATGTGCCACATCGCCACCGCCGGGTGGTCGCCGTAGCGCTCGGCCAGCGCCCCGGCGATCCGCACTGCGGCCCGGCGGTAGGCCGGGGCGGCGAGGCAGTAGGTGTCGCGGCTGCCGTGGGTGAGACGGGTGCCGTCGGCCGTCACCGGCATGGCCTCGGGGTGGGCGAGGGTGAACCAGGGCGGCGGGGAGGCGGTGGGCGTCGCCAGGTCGACCCGGACGCCGTTCGCGTGCAGCCGCTCCAGCTGGGCGTCCAGCCACCCGAACTCGTAGCGGCCCTCCTCCGGTTCGAGCAGCGCCCAGGAGAAGACGCCGACGGTGACGAGGTTGACGCGGGCCTGCCGCATCAGCTCGTCGTCCTCCTTCCAGGTCTCCTCGTCCCACTGCTCGGGGTTGTAGTCACCCCCGAAGGCCATACCGGTGAGAGGCATCTGTCGTCCCGTCAGTTCTCGGTGGACCGGATGGGCAGGACGGCGCCGTCGCGCAGGAACAGCGGGATGCGCTCCAGCGGGGCGTCCACCCGCAGGCTCTGACCGCCCCGGTGACGCTCGCCCGACCAGGCGTCCGTCCACTCGGCGCCGGCCGGCAGGTACACCGTGCGCTCGCGGGCGCCGGCCTCGGTGACCGGGGCGACCAGCAGGTCCGGGCCGAGCAGGAAGGCGTCGTCCGCCTGCCAGGCGGCCGGGTCGGCCGGGAACTCCACGAACAGCGGGCGCATCGGCGGCAGGCCCTGCTCGGCCGCCGTCTCCATCTGCCGCATCACGTAGGGGCGCAGGCGCTCGCGCAGGTGCAGGTAGCCGGAGAGGATGCCGTACGCCTCCTCGCCGTAGGACCACACCTCGTTCGCCAGTCCGGTCATGGCCGGCTCCAGCTTCTGCTCCGGGCCGCGGAACCCGTGCAGCCGGAACAGCGGGCAGAACGCGCCGTACTGGAACCAGCGGATCAGCACCTCGCGGTACGCCGGATCCTCCGGGTCGCCGCCGTGGAACCCGCCGATGTCGGTGGTCCACCACGGGATGCCGGAGACCGCGACGTTGAGGCCGGCCTTGATCTGGGTCCGCAGGCTGGCGAAGTCGGTGCCGATGTCGCCGGACCACAGCGCCGCGCCGTAGCGCTGGGCGCCCGCCCAGGACGAGCGGTTGAGGGTGACGATCTCGCTCTCGCCGGCCGCCACCATGCCCTCGTGGATCATCCGGGCGTTCTCGCGCGGGTAGAGGTTGCCGACCTCCAGGCCGGGCCCCGCGTGGTAGCGCAGGTTGGCCGGGTAGCCGGGCTTGAGTTCGGGCTCGCAGGCGTCGAGCCAGAAGACCTTGATGCCGAGGTCCTGGTAGTTGCGCCTGATCCGGTCCCAGACGAAGGAGCGGGCGTCGGGGTTGGTCGCGTCGTAGAAGGCGACCTGCGCCGAGTAGGCGGCCAGGCCCTTGTCCGGCCAGTCGGCGTGCGCCACCGGGCCGTACTCGGTGTTGATCAGGAAGCCCTCGTTGAGCAGCTCGTGGTAGTTCTCGCTGAGCGGGCTGACCGACGGCCAGACCGACACCATCAACTTGATTCCCAGCTCTTCGAGTTCGGCGTTCATCGCGGCCGGGTCGGGCCACTCGGCCGGGTCGAACTTCCAGTCACCCAGGTGCGTCCAGTGGAAGAAGTCGCTGACGATGACCGAGAGCGGCAGGCCGCGCCTGCGGTACTCGCGGGACACCTCCAGCAGCTCGGCCTGGGTGCGGTAGCGCAGCTTGCACTGCCAGAAGCCGGACGCCCACCAGGGCAGCACGGGCGCGTGGCCGGTCGCGTCGGCGTAGTTGCGGAGCACCGCGGCGGGCTCGCCGGCCGTCACCCAGTAGTCCAACTGCCTTGCGCTGTCGGCGACCCAGCGCGTCCCGGTCTCGGCCAGCTCGACCCGGCCGATCGCCGGGGAGTTCCACAGCAGGCCGTAGCCCCGGTCGGAGAGCAGGAAGGGGATGGTCACCTCGCCGTTGCGCTGGACCAGGTCGATCACGGCGCCCTTCTGGTCGAGCATGCCGTGGGTGTGCTGGCCCAGGCCGTAGATCCGCTCGCCGGCGTAGCTGCGGAAGCGCTGCTCCAGCCGGTGGTAGCCGTTGCCGGTCGCGGTGTAGAGGCGCGGGCCCGGCCACCAGAAGTGGTGCGGCTCCTCGGCCAGCAGCTCGCTGCCGTCCGACGTCCGCAGGAAGGTGATCCGCCCGGCGGCCGGGTGCAGTTGGGGGTCGCTGGCATCGAGGGCGTTGCCGTCGATGCGGACGGTGATCGCACCGTTGACCAGGGTGGCGGTGCTGCCCTCGATCCTGACGACGGCCTCGCCGTGCGCGGGGCGCTCCAACAGGGCTCCGGGCAGGTCCTCCAGCAGCGCGCCGCCGGGGGTGGCCCGGACCCGGACGGAGTCCCGGCCCCAGGGCTCGACCCGCAGGGTTTCGCCCCTGGCGCGCCATTCGAGGGCGCCGCCGAGGTCATGGATGTGGTTGGGCATTGCTGTTCTCCACGGTCGCGGGGTTCTGCGGGGAAGGGAGGTGCGGGGCCCCGGAGGGCACCTGGCCGGAGCTCTCACGGGCGGTCAGCACCGGGGTCAGCAGCGTGACCTCGGGCGTCGATCCGCCGTTGATGCGCTGGAGCACCAGTTCGACGGCTCGCCGGCCCAGGTCCTCGGCCGGGCCGGTGACGGCCGTCAGCCGGGGTGAGTTCTGCTCGGCCAGCTGCTCGGGGCAGAGCGCCACCACCGAGACGTCCTCCGGGACGATCCGCCCCGAAGTGCGCAACAGGCTGAGCAGCGGGCCGATGGCGCCCTCGTTCTGGACCACGAAACCGGTGGTCGCCGGGCGGTCGTCGAGGATCCGTCCGAGCACTCCGGCCGTGCTCTCGAAGCTGCCCTCGCACGGGCGGTGCAGGATCCGCAGGCCGCGCTGGCGGGCCCGGTCGCGGAACCCGGAGAGCGTCCGCTCGGCGTAGCCGGCGTGCCGCTGGTACACCTGCGGGGCGTAGCCGATGAAGGCGACGTCGCGGTGCCCCAGGTCGGCGAGGTGGTCGGCGCAGAGCGCTCCGGCGGCGGCGAAGTCGTGGTCGACGCAGGAGAGTCCGGTGGTGTCGGCGGGCAGGCCGATCAGCGCGGCGTGGCTGCCGAGTTCGCGCAGTACCGGGATCCGCTCGTCGTCGAGCTCGACGTCCATCAGGATCACGCCGTCGGCGAGACCGCTCGCGGCGACCCGGCGCACACCGTCCGGGCCCTCGTCGTTGGTGATGAGCAGGACGTCGTAGCCGTACTGCCGGGCCGTCATCGTGACCGAGATCGCGATCTCCATCATGATCGGGACGTAGACGTCGGTGTGCAGCGGCACGACCAGCGCGATGATGTGCGAGCGCTTGCCGGCCAGCGCGCGGGCGCCGGCGTTCGGGTGGTAGCCCAGGTCGCTGATCGCCCGTTCCACCCGGCGGCGGGTGGGCTCCGAGATGCTGCGTTTGCCGCTGAGGACGTAGCTGACCGTGCTCGGGGACACGCCTGCGTGCTGGGCCACTTCGGCGAGTGTCACCATTGGATCGGTATCCCCCTGCTGCGTTTGTCGGACGAGTGTGGTGCTGTGCCGTGCTTTTGTCCGCACAGCGTAGAGAGTGTCAGCCCTTGACCGCGCCGGTCAGCACGCCCTTCGCGAAGTGCTTCTGCACGAACGGGAAGGCGATCACCACCGGTACGAGGGTCAGGACGACGACGGCCATCTGGAGCGAGAGCGGCGCGGTGGCGTTCGCGGCGTTGCCGAAGCCGGAGTTGACCTGGCCGGGCATGTTCGTCCCCAGGTTGACGTACTGGTAGAGGACGTACTGCAGGGGCCACTTCTGGCTGCTGGTCGGCATGTAGAGCATCACGTTGAAGAACGAGTTCCAGTAGCCGACCGCGTAGAACAGCGTGATCACCGCCGTGACCGCCCGGGAGGTGGGCAGCACCACGGACCACAGGATGCGCCAGTCGCCCGCCCCGTCCATCCGGGCCGCGTCGATCAGCTCCGAGGCGGTGCTCCCGTAGAACGAGCGCAGCACCAGGATGTTGAACACGCTGACCGCGCTCGGCAGGATCAGCGCCCAGTACTGGTCGAAGCCGCCGAGCCCGGTGACCACCAGGTAGGAGGGGATCAGGCCGCCGCTGACGAACATGGTGACCACCAGCAGCATCAGCAGGGTGCGGTGGCCGAGCGAGCGGGAGCGGGACAGGCCGTAGGCGCACAGGACCGAGACGGCCATCGAGAAGGCCGTGCCGATCACCGTGACCGCCAGGCTGACCACCAGTGCCCGGGCGACCGGTCCGTCGCTGAGCATCGCCCGGTAGGCGTTCAGGGTCAGCCCGTGCGGGACGATGACCAGGCCGCCGGCCTGGTTGATCGAGCCCTGGGTGGAGAAGCTGGTGATCACCACGCACCAGAGCGGTCCGAGGATCACCAGCACGATGCCGGTCAGCGTGACGCCCTTGACGCCCTGCCCGACGACGGTCGGCTTCTCCTCCCACACCGGGCGCGCGGAGGGCCGCCGGGCCTTGAGGGTGACGTCGCTCATTTCCGGTACAACCCGTCCTCGCCGAAGAAGTGCGCCAGCTTGTTCGCCCCGTAGATGAGGAGCAGGGAGATGACGCTCTTGAAGATTCCGGCCGCCGCACCGTAGCCGTAGTTGTTGGTGCCGATGCCGTAGAAGTACGAGAAGGTGTCCAGCACGTCGGCCGCGTC
Organism: Kitasatospora sp. NPDC057223; assembly: GCF_042669755.1. Classification (NCBI taxonomy): domain Bacteria; kingdom Bacillati; phylum Actinomycetota; class Actinomycetes; order Kitasatosporales; family Streptomycetaceae; genus Kitasatospora; species Kitasatospora sp. NPDC057223. Next base: position 38,721 of record NZ_JBHUWW010000035.1, read on the forward strand.
GTGCCCCACCGCGTAGCGTTGGATGAGCAGTTGCTCGAAGCCGACGTTCAGCACGTTGCCGAGCCGGAGCACCAGCATCAGCACGATGACCCCGCGCAGGCCGGGCAGCGTGATGTGCCACATCCGGCGCCAGCGGCCCGCGCCGTCCATCGCGGAGGCCTCGTAGAGGTTCTCGTCGATGGCGGCCAGGGCGGCCAGGAAGACGATGATCCCCCAGCCGGCGTCCTTCCAGATCACCTGGGAGGTCACCAGCAGCTTGAACATGGTCGGGTCGGTCATGATGTTCCACGGCGTCATCTCGTGCTGGCGCAGGAACTGGTTGAGCAGGCCGGCGCCACCGATCATCTGCTGGAACAGGGTGATGACCAGCACCCAGGAGAAGAAGTGCGGGACGAGCGTCACCGACTGGACGAAACTGCGGATCCTCGGGCTGAGCACCGAGTTCAGCAGCAGGGCCAGGGCGATCGGGACGGGGAAGAACAGCACCAGCTGGACGGCCGCCAGCTCCAGGGTGTTCCACACCGACCCCCAGAACAGCGGGTCACCGAGCAGCTGGCGGAAGTTCTCCAGTCCGATCCACTCGCTGTTCACGACCCCGACGATGGGGTCGTAGTACTCGAAGGCGGTGATCGTGCCGAACAACGGCAGGTAGTTGAAGACCAGCAGCAGGACGACGACCGGCACGGTCATCAGCAGCAGCGAGCGGTCCCGGCGCAGCCGGATCCGCCAACTCAGCTTCCCTGGGCGCTGATCGCGCTTGTCGGGCGTCCCTGGTGTCTTCGCGACGCCGAGGGGTGCCGCTTCCTCGCGGCCGGGCACATCGGCGCCGTTCGTGGTGACTGCCGCCACGACCACCGCACCTCCTAGGTATTTCGGACTGGGAGCGTGGGGCTACTGACCGGAGCCGTGCTTGTCGAAGACCTCGGTCTGGTACCAGGCGGTGAGCTCGTCACCGCCGCTGCGCTTCCAGGAGGTCAGCGCGTTCTGGTAGTCGGCGACGGTCTTCAGGCCGTGCTGGACGTCCTTGACGGTGTCCTCCAGCGCCTGGGCGGCGCTGGCGGTGGAGAGCCGGGCCGGCACGGTGATGTTCATGTTCCAGAACACCGGCTTGTAGGCGGACTTGACGGCCTGGGCGTCCCAGTCGGTGCGGTCCTTGGTGAGCTGGTCGAAGCCCGGGTTGCTGATCGCCTGCGGGCTGGAGGCCAGGAACGGGTAGGTCTGCTGCTGGACGGACTTCTGGCCGTCCGGGGTGAAGGTCGGGGTGCCGTTGACCCGGGTGTGGTCGGTGCCCTCGACGCCGTAGTTGATCAGCGTGTACTCGGCCGAACCCCACGGCGCTGCAAGGTAGTTGGCGACCGCGAGGAGCTCCTTGATCTGCTCCGGCTTCAGCTTGGCGTTGAGGTAGCTGACCATGCTGGTGGACGGGCCGAGGAAGATGCTCGGGGCCGACTTGCCGTCCGCCGCGAACAGCGGCAGGGCGCCGCGCCGGTACTTCGGGTCGGCCGCCTGGCCGGCCTGGGCGTCGGCCATGTTCCAGGAGCCGGTGCCGTCACCGGTGACGAGCACCTTGCCGGCATAGAACCGGGCCTTGGCGTCGTTGTTGTTGCCGGCCAGCGCGTCCGGGTGGATGTAGCCGGACTTTGCCAGCTTCCAGGCCCAGTTGAGCGCCTCCAGGTACTCCGGCTGCTCGTACTTGTGGACGAGCTTGCCGTCCTTGGCGGTGAAGAGCTGCGCGAGGCCGAAGGGCTGGGCCAGGTACGTCCAGAGGTCGTCGAAGGCCCAGACGCCGGCGCTCGCGCTGGTCAGCTCCTTGCCGAGGTTCATCAGGTCCTCGGCGGACTTCACGCTGTCCGCGGCGATGCCCTTCGCCTCGAAGACGTCGCGGCGGTAGTAGAAGGTGCCGGCGAAGGCGGTGCCGGAGGAGAAGGACGGGATCCCGTAGAGCTTGTCGCCCCAGACACCGGCCTGCCAGGCCCCGGTCGGCAGGGCCGCCAGGTTCGGGTAGTCCTTGATCTTGTCGCCGGCCAGGTACGGCGTGAGGTCCGCCAGCTGGGTGCCGGTCAGCTCGCCGACGTTGAACAGGGCGTTCCACCAGGTGGGGAGCTGGATCCAGTCGGGCAGCTTCTGCGCCGCGGTCAGGGTCGGGATCGCGGTGTTGTACGTGGTGCCGTTGGCCGGCTGCATCGTCAGCTTGACGCCCAGTGCGGCGTTCACGGCCTGGTAGAACGGGTTGTCGGCGGCCGGGATCGTCCCCCAGAGCGGCGTCACGGCGGAGTAGCTGCCGCCGGAGCCGGGCGTCTTGGTGACGGTCTTCACCGGGCTGGCCGGGTAGGTCAGGAAGCCCGGGTCGGTGAACCCGCCACCGGAGCCGGTGACGGACGGGATGTCCGCGACGACCGCGGTGTTGGGCACGTAGGCGGGGAGGGCGCCGGCCAGGCCGGTCTTGCTGTTGGAGCCGCTCTTCGCGGCGCCGCCGCTGCCACAGGCACTCAGCAGCGGCGCCATGGCGGCTGCTCCGGCGACGGTGACGGCAGTTCTGAGCAGGGTTCTGCGGCTGATCTGGGTGCTCATGTCGGTGCGGCCCTTCATCGGCGAGGATCCGGTTCGTCGAATCGCTTCGATGTTGCGGTGACACTAGCGGCGGGTCCCCTGTTCGACAAGGGGATGAACAAATCATTTCCGTGAGATCACGGCGGCCCGTCCGGCGCCTGCCTGCCGCTCAATCAGCTTGGTAGCAAGGCATGCTGGGAGGTCACAGCGGTCCGATGGTTGACAGGGTCAACCCGGCGTGCCACTTTCGAAGCGTTTCACCACCGCGGCCTGCCGGGACGCCGCCCAAGGGCCGGCACCCCCTCCCCGCGCCGCGCCACTGCCTCCGCACGCCCATCCCCAAGGGGTTCCCCAGGTGACGACCACCGCTGTGTCCGCCGAGCTGCCCATCGAGCCGCTCCCCTTCCGCGACCCCACGCTCGCGCTGCGCGAACGCGTCGGGGACCTGCTCGCCCGGCTCACCCCGGCCGAGCGGATCGCCATGCTCCACCAGTACTCCCCCGCCGTGCCCCGCCTCGGCCTGGGCGCCTTCCGCACCGGCACCGAAGCGCTGCACGGGGTCGGCTGGCTGGGCGCCGCCACCGTCTTCCCGCAGGCCGTCGGCCTCGGTGCGAGCTGGGACGACGAGCTGGTGCACGAGGTCGCCACCGCCACCGCCACCGAACTGCGCGCCTTCCACCACCACCGCGCGCCGGCCGCCGGCGAGGGCCGGATCAGCCTCCAGGCCTGGGCGCCCGTGGTGAACCTGCTGCGCGACCCGCGCTGGGGCCGCAACGAGGAGGGCTACGCCGAGGACCCGCTGCTCACCGCCCGCCTCGCCGACACCTTCTGCCGCGGCCTGGCCGGCGACGACCCCGAGCACCTGCGCACCGCGCCGATCCTCAAGCACTTCCTCGCCTACAACAACGAGGACGACCGCTGCGTCACCTCCTCGGGCCTGCGCCCGCGCGTCCTGCACGAGTACGACCTGGCGGCGTTCCGCACCGCCATCGCCTCCGGCTCGGCGACCGGTGTGATGCCCGCGTACAACCTGGTCAACGGCCGCCCCTGCCACGTCAGCCCGCTGATCGAGGCCGAGCTGCGCCGCTGGGCGGGCCCGACCGGGCACGAGCTGTTCGTCTGCAGCGACGCCGAGGCTCCGTCCAACCTGGTCGACCCCGAGCAGTACTTCGACGACCACGCCGAATCCCACGCCGCCGCCCTGAAGGCCGGCGTCGACAGCTTCACCGACCACGCGGACGACCCCAGCACCACCGTCGCCAGGTTCACCGACGCGCTGGAGCGCGGCCTGGTCACCGAGGCCGACATCGACCGCGCCGTCGCCCGCCAGCTGTCGATCCGGTTCCGGCTCGGCGAGTTCGACCCCGGGCAGGACCCGTACGCCGCCACCGAGTGGAGCGTCGTCGACTCCCCCGCACACCGGGCGCTCGCGCTGCGCGCCGCCACCGAGTCCGTCGTCCTGCTCAGGAACGAGCGGCAGGTGCTGCCGCTCGCACCCGCCGAGGGCCGGCGCGTGGCCGTGCTCGGCCCGCTCGCCGACTCGCTCTTCGAGGACTGGTACAGCGGCACCATGCCGTACCGCGTCACCGTCGCCGCCGGGCTCGGCGCGGCGCTGGGCGCCCGCGGCGGAGAGGTGGTCTGCACCGAGGGCGTGGACCGCGTCACGCTGCGTGCCGCCTCGACCGGCGGGCTGCTCGCCGTCCCGGCCGCCGCCCCGACCGGGCCGGTCCTCGTCGCCGAAGCAGACGGGAAGCCCGGGGACGAGGCCTCGTTCGACCTGTTCGACTGGGGCAACGGCGTCCTGACGCTGCGCAGTGCCGCCTCCGGACGCTACGTCACCCTCAAGGACGACGGCCTCGGCCTCGCCGCCGACCAGACCCAGCCCAACGGCTGGGACGTGCACGAGACCTTCCGGCTGGAGCCGCAGGCCGACGGCACCGAACTGCTCCGCAACGTCTACAACGGCTCCTACGCCGTGGTCGACCCGGCCACCGGCCTGGTCACCGTCTCCGCCACCGAGCCGGGCCTCGCCGAGCGCTGGACCAGGACGGTCGTCCGTGACGGCGCCGCCGACGCGCTCGCCGCCGTGCGCGCCGCCGACACCGCCGTGGTCGTCCTCGGCAACGACCCGCACATCAACGGCCGGGAGACCCAGGACCGCACGGACCTGCGGCTCCCGCCCGCCCAGGAGGCGCTGCTGCGGGCCGTCGCCGCCGAGTGCCCGGACACGGTGCTGGTGCTGATGAGCAGCTACCCGTACGCCGTCGACTGGGCGGACGCCAACCTCCCGGCCGTACTGTGGACCTCGCACGGCGGCCAGGAGACCGGCCGCGCGCTGGCCGCCGTCCTGCTGGGCGACGCCGACCCCTCCGGCCGGCTGCCGCAGACCTGGTACCGCGGGAGCGACCCGTTGCCGGAGCGACTGGACTACGACGTCATCCAGGCCGGCTGGACGTACCAGTACCACCGGGCGGCGCCGCTCTACCCGTTCGGGCACGGCCTCTCGTACACGTCATTCGCCTACGCGGACCTGACCGTCCGGCTGGACGGCGAGGTCATCCACTGCGGTGTGACGGTCTCCAACTCCGGCCCGCGCGACGGGTCGGAGACCGTGCAGCTCTACACCCGGGCGCTCGACGCGCGGTACGAGGCGCCGCTGCTGAAGCTGGCCGACTACCGCAAGCTGCGGCTGGCAGCGGGCGAGAGCCGGCGGGTGGAGTTCACCGTGCCGCTGTCCGCACTGGCCCACTGGGACGTCGCCGAGGGCGCGTTCACCGTCGACCCCGGCGCGTACGAGATCCTGGTCGCCCGCTCCGCCAAGACGGTCGAACTGACCGCCGCTCTCACCGTCGCCGGCGCCGCACCCGGCCCCCGCCAGGTCATCGGCCGCGCCACCCGGGCCGTCGACTTCGACGACCACACCGGCGTCACCCTGGTGGACGCCACCCGCGACCAGGGCGACGCCGTCGCCCCGCTGGCCTCCGCGACGCTCAGCTCACTGCTGTTCCGGTCGGTCGAACTTCTTTCGGGTGACGGCCCGTTCACCTTCGGTGCCGAGGTGTCGCGGACGGAGCCGGGCGAGGCGGTGCTGGAGCTGCGGGCCCACGACCCCCGGACGGGACCGCTGCTGGCGAGCGCCACCGTACCGTCCACCGGCGGGCGCTACGAGTGGACGACGGTCACGGCCGGGCTGACCACCGCCCTCGACGGCGTCCACGACCTCCACCTGGTGCTGCTCGGCGAGCAGCGCGTCGCGGAGTTCACCGTGAGCCGGGCCGGCGCCTGACCCCTGTTCCGAGGGTGCGAAACGCCCCGGCCGGCAGCAACCGTGCTGCCAGCCGGGGCGTTTCGCCTGCTCAGCCCTCCGCCGAGGCGGGACCGCCGAGCCGCCGGCGGATCAGGGCCAGGTCCTCCGCGGGGAGCACGTCAGCGACCAGCAGCTCTGGCAACAGGCCCGGTTCCAGCGTCAGGGCGCGGAAGGCGAGGGCGATCGACACGTCGTGCGACGGGCGGTGGACGATCTCCACCGGGTCGCCCGCGCTGATCTCCCCGGGCTCGACCACGCGCAGGTACGCGCCCGGGACGGCGGCCCGGGTGAAGCGGGCGATCCAGCCCTCGCGCCCCAGCCGGCCCTGGAAGGTGATGCAGGGGATGCGCGGGCAGGACACCTCCAGGACGAGGTCGGCGCCGATCCGCCAGCGCTCCCCGATCAGGGCGCCGTTGACGTCGAGGCCGACGGTGGTGAGGTTCTCGCCGAAGACGCCGCCGGCGAGCGGGCGGCCCAACTCGGGCTCCCAGGCGTCGAGATCCTCCCGGGCGTAGGCATAGACGGCCTGGTCGGCCCCGCCGTGGTGCTTCACGTCGTAGGCCCTGTCCCCGGCCAGGCCGACGGCGCCGGTGCCCTTGGGGCCGGGCGCCGACACGGCCACCGGCCCGGCCACCGGCCGCTTGTCGATTCCGGTCGCGCGGAGCCCCTTCCACGGGTTGGGCCCGGGCACGCCGACGTTCACGGAGAGCACATGCATGCCCCGACGGTACGCCGCCCGGCCGGGCCGGGGCGACGCGATTTCCGGCCGCCCCGGCCACCGGTCAGACTCCGTCGAAGGCCACCTCGACCGCCGCCCCGGCAGCCAGCGTGACGCTCCGCCCGGCGCCCCGGCAGTGCACCGCGAGGGTCTGGTCGACGGCGGAGCACAGCAGTGCCCGCACGGTGCCCCGCGCGAGGTCCCAGGTCAGTTCCTCGACGGTGACGCGGCCCTGGCAGGTGACGCCGCGCAGGGTGCCGCGGGCCAACTCCGGTGGCAGGGCGGGCAGCAGGTCGAGGCGGCCGGGGCGGGCGTCCGCCAGCAGTTCCACGATCAGGCCGGGGAAGGTGATCGCGGCGTCCGCGTTGTAGATCTCCAGGGCGGGGTTGTGGGAGGTCATCAGGGAGCGGAACAGCATGTCGGCGCCGAGGATCTTCAGCAGGTTGGCGCGGGCGAGGTCCGCGTCCCGCAGGCGGGCGGCGGCGAGGGCGCGGTGCAGGCTGCCGTGGGCGGAGAGGTTCTCGTCGCCCCGGTCGGCGAGGGCGCGGTGGGCGGCCTCGGCGAGTTCGGGGGTGGCGTCGCGGGTGATCTCGTGCAGCGGCCAGACGGGGTACAGGTGGCTGACGTGCCGGTGGTCGAGGTTGCCGTCGAGGCCGGGCCAGGCCCATTCGGTCAGCCGGCCCTCCTGGTTGACCAGGTAGGGCGGGAACCGGAGCAGCAGGCCCTGCCAGCGGCGGACCGCCCCGGGCTCGATGCCGAGGTGCTCGCAGACCTCGATGGCGCTCTCCAGCGCGTGCCGGCCGGCCGACACGTCCATGACGGCGTTCACGGTGGCGGAGCCGGCCACGCCCTCGGGGGCGATCTCCGGGGAGTAGGAGGGCACGAAGACGACGTGGCCCCGGTCGTCCGTCCGGGTCAGGAAGTCCTCGAAGAACTCGGCGGCGCCGACCAGCCAGCCGGCGAGTTCACCGCGCAGGAACTCGTCGTCCCCGGTGGTGCGCCAGTACTCGTGCAGCGGGTGGAGCAGCCAGTCGGCCCCGGCCAGCCAGGCGGGCCACGGCCAGTCGTCGTCGAGGTGGAACAGGTGGCCGTGCTCGCCGTCGGTGCGGCCGGGAGCGAGCAGGCCGCGGATGCCGTAGAGGGCACGGGCGTTGGCCCGCCAGTCCTCGACCTGGCCGCGGATCAGGGCGGCGTGGGCGTGCACGGCCTCCGGAACGGCGGCGAGGTTGGCTCCGGCGAGTTGGAGGTTGAGGTTGGCGTCGGTGGTGAAGTCACCGCACCAGGCGGCTCCCCAGGCGGCGATCCAGAGCCCGGTCAGGCGCGGCGGCAGCACGCCGCTGGCGGAGAGCAGCAGGTAGCGGCCGTGGTGGAAGAGGAGTTCGAGGAGCGCGGGGTCGAGGGCGCCGGGGTTCTTCCGCTGGCGTTCGGCCAGTTCGGCGGAGGCGGCGGGGAGTTGTGCCCCGCCGGTGAGGTCGAGGGTGGCGCGCCGGTAGGCGGGGGTGTGCAGGGCGGTGTGGGCGGCCAGCAGGGTGTCGTAGTCGGCGGGGAGGCCGGCGAGCCGGCGGCGGGACTCGGCGGTGGCCCAGCCGGGGCGCTCGTGCCGGGTGAGGTCGGTGAGCAGCAGGACGCGCCCGGCGCCGCGCAGGATCAGCACGTCGCCGTCGGTGTCGATCCGGGCGCCGGGTGCGTGCACCAGGGTGACGGCCTCGAAGCCGTACGCGCCCTGGCCCTGCGGGTAGGTGGCGTGGGCGACGAGGAGGCCGCAGCCGGGCGCCGACTCGGTCGCCGTGCAGCGGTGCCGGACGTCCTCGGGGCAGTCGGGCAGGTCACCGGTGAGGCGCAGCCGCAGTTCCGCCGGCGGGCCGGTGAGTTCCTGGACGATGACGGCGTCGGCGCGCGAGACGAAGGAGCGGCGCTGCCAGGCGCCGGCGTCGTCGCTCCAGCGGACGGTGATCTCGCCGGTGGCGAACTCCGTGCCGCGCCGGTAGCCGTGGACGGGCCCGTGCTCGGGGGTGGCCAACTCCAGGGCGTGGCCGGGGTGGAAGGACTGGGTCCAGCGCAGTTCCTCGCCGCGGGCCCAGATCTTCTGGGCCTCGGGGGCGCGACCGGCCAGGATGAGGTCGCGGATCTCCTCCAGCCGGTCGGCGGTCTCGGCGGCCCGGAGGCCGCGGGTGCCGTTGGGCAGGACGTACCGGTGGTGGTTGAGGATGGTGCGCTCGCGGTGCGGGCCGCCCTCGACCATGATGCCGAACTCGCCGTTGCCGGAGAGGAACGCGTCCTCCCAGCGGCCGGCGGGGGCGGTGTCGTGGATCGCGTGGGTGTCGCGGACATCGTTGGTGTCCAGCGGATTCACGTCGTTGGTGTCCAGCGGGTTCAAGGGTGGCGCTCCTTCTGCGGGTCTCCCGGCGAGGCTCGCGGCATCCTAGTTTGTTGTCCGCCTGTTGGAATAGGTGTCGAAGCGTATCGAAGACTGTTCCGGCTCTTGACGGGTACCGCCCTCGGGTCAACCATGGGAGCGCTCCCACCTCCCCCGCCCCAGCCGGCCCCCACCGCCGGCCTGCCCCGAGGAGTTCCCCACCCCATGCTCACCTCCCGTTCCAGAGCCGCCCTCACCGCCGTGGCGGTCAGTTGCGGTCTGGCGCTGACCTCGCTGGCCGGCCTCGGCAGCTCGGCCGCCGCCACACCCGACGCGGCCACGGCCGCCACGTACAGCTGGAGCAACGCCAGGATCGACGGCGGCGGTTTCGTCCCCGGCATCGTCTTCAACCAGACCGAGAAGAACCTGGTCTACGCCCGCACCGACATCGGCGGCGCCTACCGGCAGGACCCGGCCACCAAGAAGTGGATCCCGCTGCTCGACTCGGTCGGCTGGGACGACTGGAACCTGACCGGCGTGGCCAGCCTCGCCACCGACCCCGTGCAGACCAACCGGGTGTACGTGGCGGCCGGCATGTACACCAACAGCTGGGACCCGAACAACGGCGCCATCCTGCGCTCCACCGACAAGGGCGCCACCTGGGCCCGCACCGCGCTGCCGTTCAAGATCGGCGGCAACATGCCGGGCCGCGGCATGGGCGAGCGCCTGGCCGTCGACCCGAACAACGACAAGGTGCTGTACTTCGGCGCGCCCAGCGGCAACGGCCTCTGGCGCAGCACCGACTACGGCGTCACCTGGGCCCAGGTCACCGCGTTCCCCAACGTGGGCCACTACGCGCCCGACCCGACCGACACCAACGGCTACCTGAGCGCCGAACAGGGCGTCCTGTGGGTCACCTTCGACAAGACCTCGGCGGCCGCGGGCGCGACCACCCAGACCATCTACGTGGGCGTCGCCGACAAGGACAACAGCATCTACAGGTCGGCCGACGGCGGCACCACCTGGACCCGGGTCGCCGGGCAGCCCACCGGCTTCCTGCCGCACAAGGGCGTGCTCGACCCGGTCAACGGCTACCTCTACATCGCCACCAGCGACACCGGCGGCCCGTACGACGGCGGCAAGGGCGACATCTGGCGCTACGCCACCGCGACGGGCACCTGGACCAGGATCAGCCCGCTGCCGTCCACCGACTCCGGCGCGTACTTCGGCTACAGCGGCCTGAGCATCGACCGCCAGCACCCCAACGTCCTGATGGCGACGGGCTACAGCTCCTGGTGGCCGGACACCCAGATGTACCGGAGCACCGACTTCGGGGCGACCTGGAAGCCGATCTGGGAGTACAGCTCCTACCCGACCCGGGTCGACCACTACACCATGGACGTCTCCAGCTCCCCCTGGCTGACCTGGGGCGCCAACCCGAGCCCGCCGGAGGAGACCCCGAAGCTCGGCTGGATGACCGAGGCCCTGGAGATCGACCCGTTCAACTCCGACCGGATGATGTACGGCACCGGCGCCACGCTCTACGGCACCGACAACCTCACCGCCTGGGACGCCGGCACCAAGATCACCATCAAGCCGGTCGTGCAGGGCCTGGAGGAGACCGCGGTCAACGACCTGATCAGCCCGCCCACCGGCGCCAACCTGCTCAGCGCGCTCGGCGACATCGGCGGGTTCCGGCACACCTCGCTGACCACCGTCCCGGCGATGATGTTCACCTCCCCCAACTTCACCACCACCACCAGCCTGGACTACGCCGAGTCGAACGCGAACATCGTGGTCCGCAGCGGCAACCTGGACAGCGGCAGCACCAGCAAGCGGATCGCCTTCTCCAACGACAACGGCGCCAACTGGTACCAGGCGAACAGCGAGCCCGCCGGCACCACCGGCGGCGGCACCGTCGCGCTCTCCGCCGACGGCAGCCGGGTGCTCTGGGCACCGGACGGCGGCGCGGTCTCCTCGTCCGCCTTCGGCGGCAACTCCTGGACGGCGGCCACCGGTGTCCCGGCGGGCGCCCGGGTCAGCTCCGACCGGATCAACCCGAAGAAGTTCTACGCCTTCGCGGCCGGGAAGTTCTACACCTCCACCGACGGCGGCCTCAGCTTCACCGCCAGCGCCGCGACCGGCCTGCCGGCCACCGGCAACGCCCGCTTCAAGGCCCTGACCACCACCGAGGGCGACGTCTGGCTCGCCGGTGGCGCCACCACCGCCGGTACCACGTACGGCCTGTGGCACTCCACCGACTCCGGTGCGACCTTCAGCAAGCTCGCGGCGGCCGACCAGGCCGACAACATCGGCTTCGGCAAGCCCGCCCCCGGCCGGACGTACCCGGCGCTCTACACCAGCGCCAGGATCGGCGGGGTGCGCGGCATCTTCCGCTCGGACGACGCCGGCGCCAGCTGGGTCAGGATCAACAACGACGCCCAGCAGTGGGGTTGGACCGGCTCCACGATCACCGGCGACCCCCGGGTCTACGGCCGGGTGTACGTCGGCACCAACGGCCGCGGCATCATCGTCGGCGACACCACCGCCACCCCGCCGAGCCCGACCGCCACCGCCTCCCCGACGGCGACCACCTCGCCGACCGCGACCACGTCGCCGACGGCCTCGCCCACCGCGACCACGTCGCCGACGGCCACCACCAGCCCCACCGCGACCACCAGCCCGACGGCGTCCGGTGGTTGTGAGATCACCTACGCGGTCTCCAGCCAGTGGGGCGGCGGCTTCGGCGCCAACGTGACGGTGAAGAACACCGGCACCACGGCGATCAGCAGCTGGACCGTCAAGTGGGCCTACGCCAACGGCCAGCAGGTCACCTCGCTGTGGAACGGCGCGTACACCCAGTCCGGCGCCAACGTCACGGTGAACAACCTGGGGTACAACGGCACGCTGGCGGCCAACGGCGGCAGCACGTCCTTCGGCTTCAACGGCAGCTGGACGGGCAGCAACACCAATCCGACGGCGGCCACCCTGAACGGCACGGCCTGCACCGTGAAGTAGTGCCTGCCGAACGCCCCTGACCGCACACGTCATGACCGTGGCGCGCGACCCGCACCCCTGCGGCTCGCGCGCCACCGTCATGACGGCCCTTCGCGGCGGCCCGGCTTCAGTGCTCCTCGCCGATGCGGGCGAGGAAGAACTCCCGGACGTCCTCGGCGAGCAGGTCCGGCACCTCCATCGCGGCGAAGTGGCCACCGCGCTCGAACTCCGACCAGTGCCTGATGTCGTACAGCCGCTCGGCCAGCGGTCGCACCGACTGTGTGATGTCGTGTGCGAACACCGCCACGCCGACCGGCACGGGGCACGGCTCGACCCCTCGCGGGGTCTCGCGGCTCAGTCGCGCGGAGGAGGCCGCGGTGGCGGTCAGCCAGTACAGCGAGATGTCGGTGAGCATCCGCTCGTCACTGATCGGCGAGCGGGGGTCCGTCCACTGTGCGAAGCGCTCCGCGATCCAGGCCAGTTGGCCGACCGGCGAGTCGGTCAGCGCGTAGCCGATGGTCTGCGGGGTGGCGGCCTGCAGGGCCTGGTACGGCGGACGGTTCGCCATCAGCTGCCTGACCTTGTCCAGTCGGGCCTCATCCGTCTCGGACAGTTCGATCCCCGCGTCCGGGACCGGCCGGGTCGGCAGGTAGTTGATGTGCACCCCGACGACCTGCTCGGGTGCGACCGCACCGAGTGCCGTCGAGATGCCCGAGCCGAAGTCGCCGCCCTGCGCACCGTAGCGCTCGTACCCGAGACGGCGCATCAGCTCGGCCCAGGCCCGTGCGACCCGGACGATGTCCCAGCCGCGCTCGTGGGTCGGCCCGGAGAAGCCGAATCCCGGAATGGACGGAATCACCAGGTGGAAGTCGCGTGACAGCGGCTCGACGACGTCGAGGAACTCCAGGAACGAACCGGGCCAGCCGTGCGTGAGGACCAGCGCGAGCGCGTCCGGCTTCGAGGACCGGACGTGGACGAAGTGGATGTTCTGGCCGTCGATCTCGGTGGTGAAGTGCGGAAGCTCGTTGAGCTCGGCCTCGTGCTCGCGCCAGTCGTAGCCGGTGCGCCAGTACTCGGCCAGCTCCTTGAGCCGCGCCAGCGGGAAGCCGTAGTCCCACCCGGCGTCGGCGACCTCGTTGGGCCAACGGGTACGGGAGAGCCGGTCGGTCAGGTCGTCGATGTCGGCCTGGGGGATGTCGATGCGGAACGGCTTGATCACGGTCTTCGCTCCAGAGGGATTCATTAGCAGCCCGAACGTTAGTGACACTAACGAAGCTAGACTGTTAGTGTCACTAACACAAGAGGCGGAGGATCCCCCATGAGCCCGACCCCCGAACCCACCCCGGACCGGCTGCGCACCATCCCCAGCCGACTGCTCGCCGGGGTCTCGGTCGTCGCCGACCGGCTCGTCAGCGAACCCCTGGCCGCCGAAGGCGCTCGCAGGTCGCACTTCGCCGTGCTGGTCGCACTTGCGGAGGCCGGCGCCGCCAGCCAGGCCGACCTCAGTCGCCGAACCGGCATATTCCGCAGCGACATGGTCGCCGTCGTCAACGAGCTCGCCGACGCCGGACACATCCGCCGCGAACCCGACCCCGCCGACCGCCGTCGCAACGTCATCACCCTCACTCCCGCCGGCCGCCGTCGCCTGGAGCACCTCGACACGCTCGTCGCCGACGCCCAGCGCGAGCTCCTCGCCCCCCTGGCCCCCGCCGAGCAGGACGAACTCACCCGCCTGCTCACCGCCCTGATCGTGCACCACCAGCCCCCGCACCCCCGGCCGCAGGACGCGCAGTAGCCCGTCCGCCCGCGCCTCGCCCCCAGCGCGCACGGCTCCCCGGGGCGGTTCCTGCCACCGTCCGGCGTGATCCTTCCCGGCCGCCACGACCCCACGGTTCACATCAGAATGTTCATTCGCACATAGCTGTGTTAGAAATGAGCCATGGGTGTCGCCAATCGTCTGGACCTGACCCTGCGACTGGTGCAGGGCTCCGACCGGGTTTCCGTGTCGGAGCTCTCCCAGCGCCTCGGGGTCTCCGAAATGACCGTCCGCCGGGACCTGGACGCGTTGGAACAGCAGGGGCTGGTCCAGCGGGTGCACGGCGGCGCGGTCGCCACCCGCGCCCGGGAGGAGGAGGCGGGCTTCCTCGCGCGGGAGCCCTGGCAGGCCGCCACCAAGGACCGGCTCGGCGCGGCCGTGGCCGCGATGATCGAACCGGGCTCCCGGGTACTGCTGGACGCCGGCACCACGACCGTGCACGTCGCGCACCACCTGGCCGCGCGGGCCCCATTGACCGTGGCGGTGCTCAGCCTGCAGGCCGCCGTCGCCCTCGCCGACCGGCCCGGGATCGACCTGCTGGTCGCGGGGGGCCGGTCGCGGCCCGGGGAGCGGTCCCTGGTCGGCCCGCTCGCGCTGCGGACGCTGGAGTCGCTGGCCTTCGACTGCTTCGTGCTGTCGATCGGCGGCGTGCACGCCGAGTACGGGTGGTCGGAGTTCTCGCTGGACGACGCGGCGGTCAAGCAGGCCGCCCTCGCCCAGGCCGGCCGGACGATCGCCGTCGCGGACGCGACCAAGCTCGGGGTGCGCGCGTTCAGCCAGGTCGCCCGGCTCGGCGCCGTGGACGACTTCGTCACCGACACCGCGGCCCGGGACGCCGCCACCCACCCCGGCGGGCCGCGGACCCTGGCCGCCCTCACCGAGGCGGGAGTCAGGACCGTACTGGCCTGACCGAAAGCCCGGCCCCACCAGAAGGAGACACCGTGACCGACGTTCCCCGCCCGCTGATGATCCTGGTCGCCGGCCCGTACCGCTCGGGCACCGGCGACGACCCCGCCGCGCTCGCGGCCAACGTCCGGGCGATGAACGCGAGCGCGCTGGCGCTCTTCCGGGCCGGCCACCTGCCGGTCACCGGGGAGGCCCTTGCCCTCCCACTGCTGGAGACGGCGGGAAGCACCGTCCCGGGCGACCCGCTCTTCGAGGAGATCTTCCACCCGGTCGCCGAGCGCCTGCTCGCCCGCTGCGACGCGGTGCTGCGGATCGGCGGCCCCTCCGCGGGCGCGGACCGGATGGTCGCGCAGGCCCGTGCGCAGGGCGCGGCCGTCTACACCGGCCTCGACGACGTGCCGGCCGCCCGGTGACCGCCGGCGTCGACACCCCCGACCGGCGGGGGCGCACCGGGCTGGACCGGCACGGCCGCGACCTGACCGGCAATCCCCGGGTGCGCGTCGAGGAGGTGGAGGTGCTCTCCTGCGACTGGTACGTGCTGAGGAAGACCACCTTCGGCTACCGGCACAGTGACGGTCACTGGAGCCGCGAGCAGCGCGAGACCTACGACCGGGGCGACGGCGCCACCGTGCTGCTGTACGACGCCGCGCGCCGCACCGTCCTGCTGACCCGTCAGTTCCGCCTCCCCGCGTACGTGAACGGGCACCCCGACGGGATGCTCGTCGAGACGGCCGCGGGGCTGCTGGACGGGGACTCCCCCGAGGAGGCCGTCCGCCGGGAGGCGGCCGAGGAGACCGGGCACACGGTGGGCCGGCCGGAGCGCGTCTTCGAGGTCTACATGAGCCCGGGGTCGGTCACCGAGCGGCTGCACTTCTTCGCCGCTCCCTACGGGCCTGCGACCTCCACCGGCGCCGGCGGCGGGATCGCCGACGAGGGCGAGGACATCAGCACCGTGGAAGTGCCCTTCGACGAGGCGCTCGCCATGATCCGCAGCGGGGCCGTCGCCGATGCCAAGACCATCATGCTGCTGCAGTGGGCCGCCCTCGACGGGCCGTTCGGCCGCCGGCCGCCCTCCTGACGACGGTCCGGCCCGGGTGCGGCACTCCGCACCCGGGCCGGACCTCGCGCCGTTTCGGTCAGCGGGCGCCGAGCAGGTGCTCCATGGCGAGCTGGTCGAGCTGCTCGAAGGCCATGCCGCGGGCGGCGGCGGCCTCGACGTCGAACTCCTCGAACGCGCTGCGGTCGGCCAGCAGGGCGGCCGGGCTCTCGCCCTCACCGAGGGTCGGCAGGGCCAGCTCGTCGAGCCGCGAGGCCTTGAGGGCGCGCTGCACCTCGGGGTCGGCGCGGAACGCGGCGGCGCGCTGCTTGAGCATCAGGTAGTTGCTCATGCAGCCGGCGGCGGAGGCCCAGACGCCGTCGAAGTCCTCGGTGCGCGGGGGCTTGAAGTCGAAGTGCTTCGGGCCGCTGTAGCCGGCCGACTCCAGCAGGTCGACCAGCCAGAAGGCCTGCCGCAGGTCGCCGGCGCCGAAGCGCAGGTCCTGGTCGTACTTGATGCCGGACTGGCCGTTGAGGTCGATGTGGAAGAGCTTGTCGGACCACAGGGCCTGCGCGATGCCGTGGGTGAAGTTGAGCCCGGCCATCTGCTCGTGGCCGACCTCGGGGTTCACGCCGACCAGCTCGGGGTGCTCCAGCCGCTCGATGAACGCCAGCGCGTGGCCGATGGTGGGCAGCAGGATGTCGCCGCGCGGCTCGTTGGGCTTGGGCTCGATCGCGAAGCGGAGCTGGTAACCCTGGTCCAGGACGTACGCGCCGAGCAGGTCGAAGGCCTCCTTCATCCGGTCCAGCGCGGTACGGACGTCCTTGGCGGCGCCGGACTCGGAACCCTCCCGGCCGCCCCACGCGACGTAGACCTCGGCGCCGAGCTCGACGGCGAGGTCGATGTTGCGGATGGTCTTGCGCAGGGCGTAGCGGCGCACGTCGCGGTCGTTGGCGGTGAAGGCGCCGTCCTTGAAGACGGGGTGGGTGAAGAGGTTGGTGGTGGCCATCGGCACCTTGAGGCCGCCCGCGTCCAGGGCCTGCCGGAAGCGCTTGACGTGTCCCTCGCGCTCGGCGTCGGTGGAGCCGAAGGGGATCAGGTCGTCGTCGTGGAAGGTCACGCCGTACGCGCCGAGCTGGGCCAGTCGCTCGACCGAGGTCACCGGGTCGAGGGCCGGGCGGGTGGCGTCGCCGAACGGGTCGCGGCCCTGCCAGCCGACCGTCCAGAGGCCGAAGGTGAACTTGTCGTCGGGGGTGGGGGTGAGGCTGTCCTGGGTCACCGAGGGCTCCTGGCGGGTCTGGGCTTGCTGGCGGGTCTGGGCTTGGCTGCAGGTCTGGGCCTGCTGGCAGGTCCGGACGGGCTTGCGGCTGCGGGCCGCGACCGGTCGGGGGTGATTCGCTCCGGCGCTATTTGCAATCGCAGAAAACAAACTAGTATGCGGAAGCGGTTTCGCAAAGCCCCCCGCGCCGCACACCTGCCGCAGCCCACCCGGCCGGCCCATGGAAGGACCCAGCAGACATGGCAGCAACAGCACGCGTGGTCATCGGCGTGGACAGCTCCACCCAGGCCACCAAGGCCCTCGCCGTCGACCTCGACACCGGCGCCGTCCTCGGCGAGGGCCGCGCCCCGCACACCGTCAGCGGCACCGGCGGCGCGCGCGAGAGCGACCCCGAGCAGTGGTGGCAGGCCCTGAACGCCGCGCTCGCCGGCACCGGGTACGCCGACCGGGCCGAAGCCGTCTCGATCGGCGGACAGCAGCACGGCCTCGTCACCCTCGGCGCGGACGGCCGCCCGGTGCGGCCGGCGATGCTCTGGAACGACGTCCGCTCCGCTCCCCAGGCGCAGCAGCTGGCCGCCCGCCTCGGCGCCGGCGAGTGGGCCCGCCGGGTCGGCAGCGTCCCGACCGCCGCGTTCACCGTCGCCAAGTGGGCCTGGCTGACCGCCAACGAACCCGCCGCCGCACGGGCCACCGCCGCCGTCCGGCTCCCCCACGACTACCTCACCGGCCGGCTCACCGGCGCCGCCACCACCGACCGGGGCGACGCCTCGGGCACCGGCTGGTGGGGCGCCGACGGCTACGACTCCGAGATCCTCGCCGCCTGCGGGCTGGACGAGGCGATGCTGCCTGCCGTCCTCGCCCAGGGGCAGCCGGCCGGCCCGGCCCTGCCCGGCGGGCCGCTGCGCCCCGGCACCCCCGTCGCGGCCGGCACCGGCGACAACATGGCGGCGGCCGTCGGGCTCGGGCTCACCGCCGGCCGCCCGGTGCTCAGCCTCGGCACCTCCGGCACCGTCTACGCCGTCACCCGCGGCCGGCCCGCCGACCCCACCGGCACCGTAGCCGGCTTCGCCGACGCCCTGGACGGCTGGCTGCCGCTCGCCTGCACGCTCAACTGCACGCAGGCCGTCGACCGGATCGCCGCCCTGCTCGGCCGGGACCGGGGCGCGGTCGAGCCCGGCGGCAGCGTCGTCGTCCTGCCGTTCCTGGACGGCGAGCGCACCCCGAACCTCCCCGACTCGGCCGGCCTGCTGTACGGCCTGCGGCACGACACCACGCCGGGCCAGATCCTGCAGGCCGCCTACGACGGCGCCGCCTACGCACTGCTGGCCGCCCTCGACGACGTCCTGCGGGCCGGCGGCCAGGCGGCCGACCCGGACGTCCCGCTGCTGCTGATCGGCGGCGGCGCGCAGGGCGCGGCGTGGCGCGACACCGTACGGCGGCTCTCCGGGCGGGCCGTCCAGGTGCCCGCCGCCAGGGAACTGGTCGCGTTCGGCGCGGCCGCCCAGGCCGCGGCGCTGCTCACCGGCGAGCGCCCCGACGAGGTGGCCCGCCGCTGGCGCACCGCCGACGGCCCGCTGCACGAGCCGCTGGAGCGCGACGAGGCCGCGCTCGCCCGGCTCGCCGGCACCCTGGACCGCGCGCAGCCCCTGCTGCGCGCGGAGAAGCCCAGCTGATCGCAGGTCAGATACCACTGAACGGCCCGGGCTGGGCCGCCTCGCCGGGTGCGACGGGGGCCGAGTCCGGGGCGGGGGTGCCGAGGTGGTGCGAGAGCGGCGGCTCCTGCGCGATCACCGCCCCGACGGTGATGCACCCCGTGATGACGGCGCAGAGCACGATCAGCCAGGACAGCAGGGTGAACACCGGGCCCAGCCCGCCGTACTCCGCCAGGCTGCGGTTGAGCGCCGCCGGGATGTACAGCCGGGCCGTGACCGACAGGGCGACCATGGCGACGGCGCACAGCACCGCCCCCGGCAGCAGCGGCAGCCACGGCAGGCGGCGGGCCAGCAACAGGTGCTGGGTCCACCACCAGACCAGCAGGCTGGAGAGGAACGCGAGCGGCAGGCCGAGGACCAGGCCGACGCCGAAGCCGTTCCGCAGCGGTCCCTGCAGCACGAGGATGACCAGCCAGGAGGCCACCCAGGCCAGCCAGCGCCAGGCGGCGATCCGGGCCCCGGCCTTGCGCAGCTGCCAGGCCCGCTCGCAGACCCGCTGCATGGCCCGGCTGAAGGCGGTCGCCGACAGCAGGGCCATCAGCGCACCGACCACGCCCACCGTCTCGCGCAGGTCGCCGCTCTGGGACTGGTAGAGCTGGCGGAGCTGGTCCTCCGAACCGCCGTACAGCCCGAACGCCGAGCGCAGCGAGCTGATCACCTGGTCGCCCAGGGTCTTCGGGGCGATCGAGCCCATCACGAACAGCAGCGGCACGGCGGTGAGGAAGCACTGCGCGGCGAGCCGGGTCGCCGACTCCAGGACGTTGACCTCCAGCAGCCGGCCGGCGATCCGGGTCAGCACCGGCAGGCGCTCCTCGGCGGTGCTGCGCAGCCGCCGGAGGTTGGCCGCGAGGTCGGCCGCCGTCGCCCGCACTCCCCCGCCCTGGCCGGCCTTCTCGGTGTCCTGCGTGCCGGTCGCCACCCGAGTTCGTCGCGCCATGCGGTGAGCACACTCCTCGTGTCGGCCTGTGCGGCGCCCGGTCGGTCCCGGGGGTTTCCCCGTGACCTCCGCACTCCACCGAAAGGGACATAAGGGATCATATGCACAGAGGGCGACGCCGGCCGGTACGGACCGGGGACAGCGCGGCGGACGAACGGGGGCGGGCCGGGAGGCGCGGCGGGGGCCGCCCCCGGACCCCCCCCCCCCCCCCCCCGCACGCCCGCGGGGGGGGGACCCCCCGCCCCACCACCCCCCCCCCACCGGGCCCGCCCGGGAGGCGCGCCGCGGCCGGCCCGGATCCCGGCCGGCCGCGCCCCGGTCAGGCCGGCTTGGGCTCGACCGCCGGCAGCACCTCGCGCAGCAGCGGGCGCCGGACGGAGCGCGCCTTCCACTCGCGCGGGTAGCCGAGCGACACCTCCTCGAAGCGGACGCCGTCGTGCCAGGTCGTCCGCGGGATGTGCAGGTGGCCGTAGACCATCACGGCGACCGGGAACCGGGTGTGCCAGTCCGCGGTCGCCTCGGTGCCGCACCACTGGGCGAACTCCGGGTAGCGCAGGATCTCCAGCGGCCCGCGGACCAGCGGGTAGTGGTTGACCAGCACGAGCGGCGCCCCGGGCGGGCAGGCCGCCAGCCGCTGCTCGGTCGAGGCGACCCGGGCCCGGCTCCAGGCGTCCCGGGTCGGGTACGGGTCGGGGTGGAGCAGGAACTCGTCGTTGCAGACGATCCCGGTGCTGTGCGCGTACGCCAGGCCCTCCTCCTTCGTCCGGGTGCCCGGCGGCCGGAAGGTGTAGTCGTACAGCAGGAACAGCGGAGCCACCCGGACCGGACCGCCCTGCCCGGTGAAGACCTCGTACGGGTCCTCGGGGGTCAGCACGCCGAGGCGCCGGCAGATCTCCACCAGGTGCTCGTAGCGGGCCACCCCGCGCAGCCCGACCGAATCGCTCTCGTGCGTCCACAGCTCGTGGTTGCCGGGGACCCACACCACCTTGGCGAACCGCTCGGCGAGCAGCCCGAGGACCCACTCGATGTCGGCGGTGCGCTCCCCGATGTCACCGGCCACCAGCAGCCAGTCGTCCGGCGTGGTGGGGTGGATCTCCTCGACGATCGCGCGGTTCTCCCCGTACGACACGTGCAGGTCGCTGACCGCCAGCAGGCGGCCGCCGGAAGGGGGGCCGTACGTCGGACCAGGGCCGGGAACGGGCGTCGTCGTCACCGTCAACTCCTCAACAGGGCGGTCTTCGTGCCCCGTCGCAGGGCGCAGCTGAGCCTTTCACACACCGCGCCGCCGGAACGGCGACGTTACCCAGCCGTCGCACACCGGCCACCCGCACCGGCAGGCGGCCGGGGGCGCCGTGACGGCACGGCGCCCCCCGGTCGCGCCCCCGGCCGGGCGGCCGGCCTCAGCCGAAGGCCTGCTGGATCCGGGTGAGGTCGACGCGGTACGGCTCGGGTTCGGTCTCCATGCCCAGGCCGTGGGCCACCGCCTCCTTGACGGCGTCCACGTTGGTGTCGCTGGTGAGGCCCTCCTTCGCCGCCCCCCAGGCACCCTGGCCGGCGCCCCTGGCCAGGCCGCCCGCGCTGAGGTCGTCGGCCCGCTGCACGTCCTCGACCCCGAGCGCCCGCCCGAACGCGTCCTCGGCCTTGCCCGTGACGTAGCCGTCGGCCTTGCCGACCGCCGTCCGCAGGGCGGCGTCCTTGAGGGCGTCGAAGTTCCTGCTCTCGAAGGCCTCCCGGCCGGCCTTGAGGAGGCCTTCGCCGCCCTCCTCGAACTCGCGGATCCCCTGCACCGCGACCTTGACCTCCTTGAAGGCGTTGACGGCGGTCTTCGCGGTCTCCAGGCTGCGGACGGCCTTGACGGCGGAGCCCAGCTTCCTGAGCTCCATCAGCAGCTTCTCCAGCTTGGTGGCCAGCTCCGTGGACACCCTGGCGACGCGGGCGACGTAGATCGCGATCTCGCCCTCGGTGATCAGCGCGTCCGCGATCAGGCCGATGCCCGCCGTGAAGACGGCGATCACGGCCTCGGCCGCGAGCGAGGCGATCAGCACCTCGATCGCCTCGCTGATGATCTCGACGACCATGCCCTCGGCCAGCGCGCACTCCTGCGCGCACCTGCCGATGATCTCGGCGGTCCGGGCCATCCCCTCGGCGGTGGAGTCGAGTGCCTCGACCACCTCGCCCATGTGCTGCCCGAAGGCGTCCGAGGCGTCGCCCTCCCACTGCCCCGGCAGCGACCGGGCGCCGGAGCGCAGGGCCTCCGCCACGTTCTGCACGGCCTTCGCCTGGACCTGCCACGCGTCCGCCGCCGCGTTCAGCTCGGCGAGGTTCCCGGTGACCTTCTCCAGCATCTTCATCAGGCCGGACTTCTCCAGCGCCCAGACGACGGCCTCGTCGAGCATGCCGCCGAGGCCGTCCCGGTCGGCGTGCTGTGCCTGCGGGAGCGGGGTCATCGGCGCCGGGGGCTGCGCCCCCGTCCAGCCGTAGGCGGAGCCCGACGGCAGCAGGCCGGCGACACCGGGCCGACCGCCCACCGGGTACGGGCCCATGGCGCCCATGGCGCCGCCGCGCTGCGCCGGGATCACGGCGCCGGCCTCGCCGCCCGCCGGGTACGGACCCGTCGCCGCGCCGGCCACGCCGGCACCGATCCCGCCGGCCACCGGACCCAGGGCGCCGCCGGCTCCCGCGCCGACGCCACCGCCCGCCTGCTCGCCCGCGCCACCGCCCGCACCGCTCCCGGGGCCGCCCTCGGAGCCGCCCTCGGGGCTGCCCTCGGAGCCGCCGAAGACCTTTCCGGCGATCCACTCGCCGGCCCGGTCGGCCGCCGCGCCCGAGACGCTCTCGCCCGTCTGCCGGGCGAACCCGGCGAACCAGCTCTCGCGCGGATCGGGGGCGGCGGCGCCGTCACCACCGTCGCCGTCACCACTGTCGCCGTTGCCGTCGGCCGACGGGTCGCCGGCCGGGCGGGGCGGGTGCGGCGTGCCGTTCCCGGCGGGCGGGCTGGCGCCGTCCTGGTCCGGCCGGCCACGCTGCGCGTCGGGCTCGGCGGGCGCCGGCGGCCGGTGCGAGCCCTGCGGCGGGATGGTGGACTGCGGCGGCGCCGGGTGCTGCTGCTGCGGTGCGGGCGCGGGCCCCGGCTGCTGCCCGGTGTGCCCGCCGCCCGAGGGGCCCGGCCTTCTGGTGTGCGTGCTCACCGGCCACCGCCGAGACCGGAGCTGATCACCTTGTCCTGCTCGGCGTAGTTCTGCGCCGTGGCGCGGAGCCCGCCGACCGTGCCGGCCAGCGCCTCGCCGAGCAGCTGGATGTTCTGCCGGCTCGCGGAGGCGTGCTCCTGGTAGGTGTGCGCCAGGTTCTGCGCGTTCGGCAGATGGCCGAAGGCGTCGGACGAGATGGTGATCCCCGAGACTGCCGACTGGATCCGCTGGAGTTGCTCCAGCTGCTCCGAGACGGTTGACGCGTACCTACTGATCGCTTCGGGCTCCACCCGAAAACCAGTATCCCCCATGGCAAATACCCTTCACATCAGCACCGTTGAGCGGCTCATCCTACTGACCCGTTGTCATGTGAAAGCACCGGGCCGCCCACGCCCCGAACGGCCGGTCGCCCACGCACCGTCAGCAGGCCGCGGGGGCCCGGCCGGCTGACCCGCTACGGCCGGTACACGTAGGGCGTGGTGGTGCCGAGCCGGGCGAAACCGAGGCGCTGCAGAATCGGACTGCTCTGGTCGGACGCGTCCACCTGCAGGTAGCGGTAGCCGCGTTCGGCCGCGATCCGGGCCCGGTACGCGATCAGCGCCCGGTAGATGCCGCGGCCGCGCCAGGACGCCAGGGTGCCCCCGCCCCAGAGTCCGGCGAACGCGGTGCCGGGGATCATCTCCAGCCGGGCCGCGCTGACCGGCTCGTCGCCCGCCATCGCGAGCACGATCTCCACGGTGTCGGGCTGCCCGGCCAGTTGGTCGAGCATCTGCTGCCTGAACCGGGCCGCCTCCGACCCGAACACCCGCTCGTGGACGGCCGCCACCAGATCGACCCCGGCCTGATCGGTCACCGGCACCAGCCGGACGCCGGGCGGCAGTTCGACGTCGGTGGGCAGCTCGTCGACCCGGGCGACCAGCAGGGCCTCCTCGGGCTCCGGTACGAAGCCGGCCGCCCGCAGGCGGCCCGCCAGGTCGCCCGGCCGGTCGTGGGAGTAGAGCTTCCACTCGAACTCGCGGCCGATCGAGGTGAAGTACCGCACCTGCTCGGCGATCTCCGCGTCCACGTCCGCCTGGTCCAGCCCGGACCACAGGACGCCGTTCCAGCCGTGCGCGGGGGCGACGTGGCGCACCACCGCGCCCACCCGCTCGACCCGGGCCCCGGGGCCGTCCGGCCGGGCCTCCCGGCGCATCTGGCGGTCGAAATCGGTCAGTACCTCGTCATGATCCATCCGCCCACTCCACCAGCGCGGAGCCGGACCGGCAAACAGGTTTCCGCCCCGGCGGCGCGGCGGCGCGGCCCGGGCGGCGCAGCCGTGCGGCGCGCCCGGGCCGCGGATCGTCCGCCCGCCGTGGTCAGGGCTGGGGCGGGTGCTCCTCACCGGGCGCGGGCTGGTTGCCGAACTGCTCGTTGACCTTCTGCTGGGCCGTGTCGACATGACCGGAGTACTTGCCGCCGGTCTTGTCGTCGATCATGTCGCCACCCTTGTCCACTCCCTTGTGAACGGTGTCCTCGTGGCCCTTCATCATGTTCTTGAGCTTGTCGAGCATGGACATGAGCTGAACCTCCGCTGATCGGTGAACAACTACGTCCATGGTCGGCACCTGCCGGGAAAACGGCATCCCGGCAGGACATCGCCGCAGGTCACAGGGGCTTCGCCGGACCCGCCCCCCACCGCCGCGGCCGTCTCCGCCCCGCGGCGGGGGCGGCCGGCCGCGGGGGCCGCC